>JAAYYJ010000528.1 GCA_012515455.1 Oligosphaeraceae bacterium | reverse complement strand
AGACTTGGCGTGCGTTCTGGCCGCTGTATCGTTCCCGACGCGAGAGCGAACGGACGGCAGACGGGGAAATGCGTCTGGACCGCAAATCACTCTGGCTTTTCCCCTGGTACCGCAGTGCTTTTGCCGGCCCGCAGGCCCGCGGCAGCAGCTGGTTCCTGCTGCTGGGCGGCGCGGGTGCAAGCACTCAGGAACTGGAGCAGAGCCGCGCGGAACAGGGCTTCCGCTATGTCCTGCCTCTGTATTTCCAGTCCTGGCTGCGGCAAAATGAGGGCGAACAGATCAGGCGCCAAGAAGACCAGCTGTGGGCATTCCCGTATTGGCGCAGCCGCGGCCAGAAGCAGGAGCAGGACTTCTTGCCGCCGTTCTTCTTCTCCGAACGGCAACCGCACCGCCACGATTTTCTCTCCGTGGCAGGGGTATACAACCGCCGGGAAAAGCAGTCATCTCTGCGGCGCAAACAGCGCCAGGAGGCCGAACGTCTGGGCAAACTGCCCGGATGCTGGCCGGAAAACCGGTCGCGGGAAGACTGTTTCTGGCAGTATCTGCTGCCGTTCTGGTTCCGCTCATTTACGGCCGAAGAGGAGTCCTTCGCGCTGTTCCCGCTGTTCCGCTCCGAGGAGAGTTGCAGCCGCACTTATGACTGCCGTCAGACTCTCCTGCTGCCCTGGCTTCTCGGCAGCTGCAGCAAGCTGAAGCGGGCTGATGGTTATCAGCATCAGACACAATCATTTCTGCTGTCGCTGTACCGGCACAGCAACACCGATTGGCTGAATGAGCAGCAGCAGCCGCAGCATGCCGCTTCACTGCGGCTCTGCCCGCTGTTTGGCTATTCCAGCAGCAGCGACGGCGATTTCCGCTGCTGGAGCACTCTGCCGCCTTTTTCCTATCGGCGCAGCGGCTCGATTTTTGCCGAAAACCGCCGTTCGCTCTCGCTGCCTTGGCACTGGTTGCCGCTTTACCGGAGTGAGACCTGGCAGGATACTCCCATCAAGGGGAATGCCATCCGCAAAAGCTGGCTCTTTCCCTTTTATGTCTATGAGGACAATGAAAAGAAGGAAACGAAACGCCTGTCGGTGTTCTGGTTTCTTTATCACCGGGAACAATTCCGGCAGGAAAAGAAGTCCTGGGGCATGGGCGGGGGGCTCAGCAATTACTACGAACTCGACAGCAATGGCTTTGAAGAACGCAGCATCCTGTACCGCCTGTACCGCTTCCGGGAGCGCAGCTGGTTCCGGGAGCGGGAAATCATGCCTTTTTATGCGTCGGCGGAATATGCGAATGCGGACTGGCACTGGTCGGTGCTGGGTGGTCTGCTCGGTGCCGGTAAAAGCGGGGCAACGGACTGGGTGAAGTTCCTCTATATTCCGTTCCGGAAACAGAGCGGCGTGGTTCCCGCCGGGCAGCTCGAGGCGGAACGTCTGCAGCGGGCGCCGCAGCATCTCGACTATGCCCTGAAATATGCGGAAGCTGGTCGCTTCGACCGTGCCGCCATGGAATTTCTCCTGGCCGAAGGGGCCTTCGAGACGGACTATGACCTCCTGCTGGCTGCCGGAAACGCTTACGCCAACGCCGACGCAGAGCGGTTCGCGGAATATTTCCGCCAAGACCTCCCCTCATCCCTGGCCGGACTGGCCGGAAAGGGGGAAAGATACCGCCGTGGACGGGCCCGGCAGGCATTGCAGCGCCAGGCGCTGGACTTCTACCAGCGCGCATTGCTGCTGCGCGGTGCTTCCTCGGAGCTGCTCAGCCGGATGGCCCTCTGCTACCTGCAGCTGAATGAGGATCAGCTTGCGCTGCAGCAGCTGCAGCAGCGTGACGAGCAGTTCCCGTCCTTCGCCGCCGCGGTGGATTATTTCCGCCTGGTGGATAAAATAGGCTTGAGCAGGAAGCCTGCCGTGGCTGGGCTTCCGCCCCGGGCGGAGCTGCTCGAGCGCCTGCTCCAGCGTTACCCGGAGCATCCCTTGTTCTATCTGTATAAAGCTGCAGAAGGCGGTGCAGCAGACGGCAAGATTTCTTTCTTGGAACAGGCGGCGCTGGTGCAGGCGGTCGAGGACGAGCTCTCGCCTTTGCCGGTTACCAGCGAGTTACCTTGTGCTGTCGTCCCGCAGAGGGGGGATTTTCCCCGGGCGGCGAAACTGTCTGCCGGTGCGGCGCACCGGGCCGTGCAACTGCTGAGTGAACGCTATATGCAGGACCGTCAGGAGCACCGCCTGAGCCAGGAACAGGCATTGGCGTGCAAACAGCGGGTCTGCCGATTGTATCCGTTGCAGGAACAGTCTTCCTGGCCCGGCCTGGAGATTCTCAAGGCATTTCATCATGAATTCGGCAGTGATTGGTCTTTACGCCAGGACTTGCTGGAACTGCAGGAGGCTCTGTCGGGAGCAGCGGATAAAAAGCCGCTCCTGCGGACTGTGCAACAATCGCTGCTCGAGGTGGAATTGCGTCTGTCGCAATTGAATATCTGGGAAGTGCGCCGGACTGATGCAGCGGCGTCCCCGGAACAACGGGCGCTGCGCCGGATCGAGAAAGCCACCGACGGGTATATCGACCTGGACGCCTTCTATGGCGGCATCGATGATTGCGAAGTAATAGCGGCGTGCAGCATCACCGCCCCGGCCGAAACGCCGGTGCAGCTGCGTTTGGGCTTCGACCGTGAACTGCGCGTCGAGCTTAATGGCAAAACCGTCTTCGGGCCGAAAAAACAACGCATTGCCCGGCGGGACAGCTGGATCATCCCGCTGACCCTCCAGCCCGGAGAGAATCAGCTTAGGTTTTATCTGCGGGACGACCGTCTCAGCTTTGGATTTTATGCCCGCCTGAGCGATCCGGCCGGCCAGCCCACGGGCCCCTGGCGCTGGCAGGCTCCGCTCCGTCAGCCATAATAGAAAATGGTCCGGTCGGAGCTATTCTATTGGGCTGTGGGAAGAATGTATTATCGCTATCAGCATTTGGGGAGAAGCTCCTCGCGGACTGCCGGGAAGCTATTCCCGGGCAGGAGATTCTTGCCGTCGCTAAGGCCGTCGGCCGGTCGGGCGGAGAGGATGTCTACCAGGCGCTTTTCCCACCAGGCGAGGCGCACTCGGTGGCCGGGATCGGCGCTGAGATCGATTTTCTCCTGCGGGTCGGTAGAGAGATCGAAGAACCAGCGGCGGTCACTGAGGGTGTGCCAGATGAATTTTTCCCGGCCGTCAGTGACGCACTGCCAGGCAGGAGCGTGCTCGCTGTGGATGAATTCCCGGCCGGGTGCAGCGGGGTCCTGCAGCTGTGGGCAGAGGCTTTGTGCACTCATCTGTTCCGGCTTGGGTACTCCTGCGAGTTCCAGGAAAGTCGGGGCGAGGTCCTGCAGCACAGTCGGCTGCTCGCAGATTCTGTCCTGGGCCCATTGATCACCGACTGGTGGTCGTACAATCAGGGGGATCTGCATCGAGCCCTGGAATGCGTTGGCTTTGCGATAGAGGTGGTGATCACCCAGGAGCTCGCCGTGGTCGGCGGCGAATACCAGCCAGGTGTTTGCGAGCATCTTCCGGCCGCGCAGGTGGCGGATCAGACGGCCGATTTGATAATCGAGGTGTGATATTTGGGCATAGTACGCCCGCCGGGCCCGATCCAGCTGTGCGGCGGGGATGATGCCCATACCGGGATAGACGGTTTTAACTGGCTGAGCATTATCGGTTGCCCAGTCACCGATGGGCGGTTTCGGCAGTTCTTTCTGCAGATAACGCTCGAAGTAGCTGAGCACCGGGTCCAGTGGCGGGTGAGGGCGGTGGAAGCTCAGCTGCAGGAAGAAAGGCCGAGTCGGATCGTGGCGCTCCAGCAGTTCGATACCCCGGGTGATGTTCCAGGTGTTCGGATGCAGTTCCTCGGAGTGTGCCCAGGGGTGGACCACAGACATTGAATTGCTGTCCAGGTCCAGTGCGGTATCCCGGATCAGGCCATTGCTTTTTTCCCGCAGCCAGAGGTGGTAATCGCTGGGCTGATTCCAGTCCTGGTAGGGCATTTCATACAGTTCCAGTTCTTCGAAGCCCAGATGTGCGCGAGTAGGATGGAAATGGGTTTTCCCGACGCACATCGTCTGGTAGCCGTGGTCCCGCAGCAGCTGCGGGAACAGCACTTGGTAGTTCCAGGGCACTCCGTCACGGTAGCCCATGCGGCCGGCCTCACTGGGAGTCATTCCGGTCATCAGTGCAGCCCGGGCGGCGATGCAGCTGGGGCAGGGCGTGAAGGCATTGGTGAAGCACACACCCTCGTGTGCCATCTGGTCCAGGAATGGAGTCTCCACCGTCGGGTGTCCGAGGAAGCTCAGGCAGTCGCCGCGCCATTGGTCGGGGAAGATAAAAATTATGTTCGGCGGAGCTGTGCCGCCGGAGCCTGAAGCAGCCATTGCTTTCTCCTTTTTTTGGGGGGCAGGGCCTTGACAATACAGTCGCCGGCTGGAGCCCACTTACGAGTAGTAGCACTAAAATACCCCTCAATGTAATGCCAGGTTGGGGATTTTCACTCCCAGGAGCGATGTTTTTCGCCCGGCCCTTGCGCTGCCTGAAGAGGAAGATTATCCCCCAATGTCGGGGCGGCACTGTACAGTGAAAAAGCCCCTCTGATATTATTGTGGCAGTCAGTCCCGGGCTTATTAAACTACTGCCCCCCTTGGCCCCAGAATTCTGCCTCCGTCGATGGTGTAATCCACGCCGGTGATATATGCCGCATCATCGGCGGCCAGAAATGCGATCAGGTCAGCAATTTCGCTGCGCTTCCCGGTGCGGCCGATCCAGTTCCCGGGGGTAGGGCTGGTGCTGCCATCCTGGCTGGAGACCATCCCCGGGGACACGCAGTTCACGGTGATATGGTGTTTGGCCATCTCCATGGCCAGGCATTTGGTCAGCATGATGACACCTGCTTTGGCGGCAGAGTAGTCACTGAAGCCGGGCAGTCCCACTTCGCCGGCGATGGAACCCAGGTTGATGATCCGGCCGTATTGTGCGGTCACCATCTGGGGCAGGAATGCCTGTGTCACCCGGTAAGTACCGTTTAGGTTGATGTCGATGATGCGTTGCCAGTTTTCTTCCGTGGTTTCGAGAAAAGGTGCGTTGCGGCCATTTTCATGCACCCAGACACCGGCGTTGTTGACCAGGATATCGACCTGTCCGAAGTCATCCAGAATCTGCCCGGCGGCGGCTTGGACGCTCCGGCTGGCGCTGACATCCATAATGTAGGCCTTGGCTTTTATGCCGCGGGCCGAGAGCGATTCCGCCAGTTCCTGCAGGGCTGGCAGCGAGAGATCGGTCAGTGCCAGGGAGACGTTTTCCGCCGCGAGCTTTTGGGCCAGGGCGCGGCCAACGCCGCCGGCCGCGCCGGTGATGACTGCAGTGCGGTGGTTGAATTTCATAAAAAGCCTCAGGATTATGGATTGTGCCCTTCGTGTCCCACCCGGTATGGTGTTTAGTCCCGGCGCTGCAGGGTCGGGCTGTGCAGGATGATTTCGCCGGGGCTTTCGGCTGCAATGATTTGCAGTCCGCAGACCCCGCCTGGAGCAACCAGTGTGATTTTCCGGCTGGGATGGAGTGCAGACAGGGTGAATTGCTCTGCGGGATGGTGGTCGTTGAGCATCTTTATTTTGACCCGGTTGAGAGGAGCAGCGGGGACGAACTGCAGTTCGGCAGAGAATGCCGCGAAAATGTTTTGTGGCAGTGCATACAGCAGCCTGGTGTCGTAATGGGCCCAGAAGCTCAGCGAGTGCTGGTCCTGGCACAGGGACAGGAAGCGGTATTTGCCGCTGCCACCCAGGGGGAATTCGAACGGCTCGAAGATGGTCAGCGGCATAGTCTGGGTAAAGCTGGCCGGGCGCAGTCCGGCCAGGTGCTCCAGGGTGGCGATGGTATCGGCGCAGAGCCGCACCGCGTTGGCGGCCATCTGCCGCGGCGGGTCGTCGGCGGGGGCGGATGCGAACAGCAGCCGGAAGAGGCAATGGCGGGAGTCGTTGGTGGCCCGCACATACTCGGCGTAGAGCCTGGCTACGGCTTCATCCACAGATGCTCCCAGCACCCGGGCGCGGTACTCCCCGGCTGCGTTCTCCGGGCAGGGCAGTCCGGTTAGCCGTTCCAGCTGTGGTTCACCACTCAGCCGGTCCAAGACGAACAGGTCTGCTCCGCCCGGTCCTTCCAGGGCATGCATGCCGAAGATTGAGTCTTGCAGGAAATGCAGCAGCCCGCCCAGGAAGCGGCAGCCGCGGTCATCTTCGTGTCGGCGCCAGCAGTCGGCGATAGCCTGGAGATAATGGCGGAAGCCGGCGTCGACATGGCGGAAGTTATTGTTCTGGAAGCGGCGGGTTCGCTTCAGCCCACCGCCGGGCCGGTGCTGCCAGTAGCGGTACAGGTCGACATAGGGCACATTGGGGGGGTAGTGGAACTGAATGCCTTCGAAAAAGAAATTGTACTCCTCTGTCTGTTCCGGGGCGCAGTAATAGAGGTCGGGATAGAGGCAGTATTGGCGGATCAGCTCCTGTCTCCCGGTGCGGCAGCTGCAACAGCTCAGAGACAGTGCTTCGGCAGTCAGCTGCTGATGAGTCTTATCACCTGGCATGTGATTTATTCCTTTGTGGTCCTGGACCAGGTCAGTACCCGCTGGGGTCCCTGGTGATATAGTCCGAACTGGCCGGCCAGTTCCAGCCGTCCTGTTGTGTGTCATCATAGGCATTCAAGTAGCAGGCCACGGTTCCTGACGGGATGACCGCCTGGACGCGCTCACGGTCGAATTTCGCTGGGACGGCCTGCCAGCGGCGCTGCGGGGTTGGGCCAGAGTCAAGGGTATATTCCAGTTCTGCCCGCAGGATGCCTCGGCCTGGACGCAATATGGGCGTGGAGATGACCTCGCCGCTCAGGGAGGAGGCTCCGAGTTTCGGCACCGCGGTTCCGCCAAAGCAGAAGGAGTCCGCAAAGCGCTTCACCCAGGGATATGCGAAAGCGCCGTGGCTGTGATCAAGAGCCGGAACCAGTGCCGCGGCAGCGCTGGACGGGGCAGCAGCGACCGAGCGCGACCAGGGCCCGGGCGCAAAATTCTGGTCATTGGTGCCGTTGATCCAGAGCAGTGGCACCTGGCATTGGGGCAGGAAATGCTTCGGTTCCCACCATTCGCGGGCATATTTATGGAAGCTCAATTCCGGTCCGGCGAGGTCATGGAAGCCGCAGCCGTAATTCAGCACCGCGAATTTCAGGCGCGGGTCGAGCGCAGCGGCGATGGCTCCCAGCACGCCGCCCCAGGATACGCCGATCATGCCGATTTTATCGGGGTTGATTTGCGTTTGCAGGCGCAGGAACGAGTGTGCTTTCAGGCAGAGTGATACTGCGTGGCGGACCCACTTGCCGCATTCCTGGCTGGCCTGTTGATTCCAACCCTGCAGCCAGCTTTGGGGCAGGGTGTCCAGGCCCTCGGCTGCGAGCCAGGATTCCGGCAGTGCGGCGCGTTCGGCCTGCAGCTTGTCGGTTTCCGGCAGCTTGCCGTAGTGGTCAAACGCAATGGCAGCATATCCCCAGCGGTTCCAGAGCTGGATGTATTTCGCGAAGGCGGTGCCGCCGCCGCCATGAAACAGTACTACCGCTGGCCAGCCGCCAGCCGGTGCAGCCCCATCCGGCAGGGAATAATACGCGTATGCCCAGGTGGAGCGTCCAGCCACCGCTTGACCCTGCAGCAGCAGCGACTGCAGGCCGGGCAGCACAAATTGGGGGAATTTCTCCGCAGAGCGGATTTCCGGGGGCGAAAACAGCTCCTGGCTATTCCATGCATCCTTTGAGTTCATGTAAGTCACTCCGGTCGGTTTAGGGTGAAGATCAGGGTAGTAGTCTGCTTCTAATGTAAACAACATTGTCGGGATTGCTATTTCCGCCAGCTAAAAACAAGTGGCTGCAAGAAGCATCAGGGTTGATTGTATGCGTTCTGCGCCATGTTGGACGGCAGAAATGAGTCCAAACCAATCCTGATTTTGGATTCTACCCCCGGAGGCAGGGCCACTCAAACGCCACCTGGCGCAGGAATTGCTATCAAGTCAGTGCGCTCCAGGGCTTGTACTTTAGGCCATAGTTTTATACCCAGTTCCTCTGCCTGCGGGCTCAGTCAGCGGGGAGAACATTACTGGTCCTGTCTGGACATCCCCCTCACGCAACTGGCGCAGGCTCCACAGTTTGTGGACCTGGTTGAGAAGCCGCCGGCTGTGATGCGTCTCTGCAGGCGTGGCAGGTCGCGGTCTGATTAGGCCGGAAGCAGGGTTGACATCAAACATGCCTGGTCAGCACTAGGCAAGAGGGACGCTGACCCCGGGCCGATTTCGGCCATCAGCGAACCGGTCTGTCTCAGGGAGACAGACCGCATGTATATGGCCTGCCCCGGTTGGCAGCCGGGTACAGCGCTCGACGCTATTGGGCAGTTCCTCCGGGTCGCCCAATTATTGGCTAAAGTGCGCAATCTGGTGATGAGCACTTTCAGAATGCCGTATGTAGTCCAGGCTTGAAATTGACCCATAACCGCTCTGGCACCGGCAACGCCGCGCCCGGCAGGAGCACTACCTGGTGCTTGACCAACCCAACCACTCTGGCCAAGCTCTTTTCCCAGCCCCAATCTTTGCACCGTAATCATTTCCAGTGAGTGCTGGCACTGCTGCCCTGCACTTTTTCCAGCCCCAATCTTTGCACCGTAACCATTTCCAGTGAGTGCTGGCACTGCTGCCCTGCACTTTTTCCAGCCCCAATCTTTGCACCGTAACCATTTCCAGTGAGTGCTGCACTGCTTTCTTGCACTTTTTCCAGCCCCAATATTTGCACCGTAATCATTTCCAGTGAGTACTGGCACTGCTGCCCTGCACTTTTCCAGCCCCAATCTTTGCGCTGTAACCATTTCCAATGAGTGCTGGCACTGCTGCCATGGTCCGCCTCTGGCGGCCCTCGCGCGCGCGTCCTAATTCGGGCTGGGGGTTCCCCCCAATCGGTGGGGTGGGCCCACCGTTAGAATCAAGGGCACGGGGCAAAAATTAGTGCTTTGGGCAAGTTTTTCAAGGCGCAGGTCAGCAATTGCATACAAATACCTTGTTCCTGGGCAAATGTTTCCCAGTAAAGGACCAAGATTCTCAGCCGCGGGAGCTGGTGAGAGCGGCTCAGAACCCGCATTTCAGCGGGGGATACTTCGCCTGCAGGGAGGGGGAAACTCTAACCTCTCCTTCCGGCGCCAGCCAAGTCATTGCGAGGCCAACAGAACACGGCACCGCTGTGATGACAATCTATTACAAGTCTTCGCACATTAACCAATTATTGGTTGGCCCGGCGTCTGCTTTTGTTTGGGGCGATATAGGAGCGGCTCGACCCTCGGGCGAAAGACGGGGGATTGGAGTTGGAGGCAGAAGAGTTCGGCCGCTTCTGGACGTGAACTTAATCACCGCCGCCCCGGTATGCTGACGTTTTGGCCATCCGCAGCGCGTATTCGGCTGCACTCCCGCCGCACCAGACCACCGTCGCGGGCTGACCCAATGAGGACATTGTGTCGATCCGGGCAGGGCGGGGTCTTTCTCACGGGGGGGGAAAGAAGGCGCTGGGGTGCTTAGTGGGGGGGGCATGCCATTACCCCGGAGGCTACTGCCTGGCCACCCATTCCTGCTGTTGCAGAGACTGGTCGTCGCTGTGGATTTTTGCGGCCATGGCGGTGCGGAATTCACAGAGCTGGTGATAGAGCTGTTGATCCTGCACAGCCAGAATCGATGCTGCCAGCAGTCCGGCATTGCGAGCACCGGCTTTGCCAATGGCAGTAGTGGCTACGGGAATTCCCGGCGGCATCTGCACTGTAGAGAGAAGCGAGTCCAGTCCCCCCAGATCGGAAGTAGTCATAGGTACGCCGATGACCGGCAGGCAGGTCAGGGAAGCGACTACCCCAGCCAGGTGCGCGGCCTTCCCCGCACCGGCGATAAAAACCCTGATGCCGTTTTCGTATGCCTGGCTGACGAATTCATGCACCCGGTCCGGGGTGCGGTGTGCAGACATCACATGCGCGGCGAAGGGTATGCCCAGTTCAGAGAGCGCCTTGCCGGCTTCAGCCATGACCTCCTGATCAGAGGCACTGCCCATCAGAATCGCGACTACAGGTCTTTTGTTCATTCAGCCAACTCCTTTCAGGCTGCAGGTGAGGTGGTCCCCGGCAAAGACCGGGTAAACCACCGGCTGCAGTTTCATAACCAGATGAGGGAAAATTGCTCCATGCTACTGACCCGGTGGAAAACCATGCTCAATGAGCTCAATCAGGTCCGAGACCTGACGGTGAGCTTCAATCGGATGGCGCAGTTTCTTCTCCGGATGCACAATATAGACATTGCAGCGGCCTGCACGGGTCACGTCCAGGTAACCGGATGCCGTCAAATCAGTAACTATCCGATGCACCGCGCGCTCAGTGATGCCAACTATCTCAGCAATGTCGCGTAAACGTAAAGCTCCGTTCCTGGCAATGCTAAGCAGCACATGCGAATGATTGGTTAAAAAAGTCCAATGACCGGCAGTCTGAAGCGGAGTAGTGCTCATCAAGGGCTCCTGGTTATACATAATAATTTATAATAATTTTTTCATGATTCAAGTTTCAGGAAACAAAAAACCTGAAAATAAATTCTTAATTTCAGGACGCCAGCTGTCAATCGCACCGTTTTTGGGCAGCTGCAAAGGTTATTCCATGCCAAGGTCAGGGGCTTCAGGCATAGTTTTGCGGCTTGGCGGCCAATTACACAAAAGTGATGTACTTTCCATGATTTTCAGGAATGTGGTGTTTTTGACTTTTATTTTTCCCCAAGGAAGATAAATTTTACATATTTTCCGAATCTCTATGTCACATCAGAGAATTATCTGATGTGTGGACTGGAAATGGCAAAAGCACAACCGATATTTGAAAGGAAATGATTATGGGGTTATCGCAGAAAGGTGGCAGGATTACCTTTGATGGGCAGTTTAATGACAATGTTCGACGGCTTATCCGCGATAAACGTTTGCGGCTAGGGCTGACATATCAAATTCTGGCCTCTTATTTTCACAGCAGCTGGTCGACCATCCGCAAATGGGAATATGGTCCAACTCGCTCCTGCAGGATGTCCCAGCGTCCGCGTTTGGAAGCATTTTTGAACGGCGATTGTGATGCCGAGCTGTTGCAGCAGGTCCCAATGCCGGTTCCTGCCTATAGGATGCATTTTCCTGAATCAGTGCAATGTTGTATGGATCGCGTGGGTACGCTTATCTCTTTATTATATAATCATCCGGAGTTGCAGGATCGCATGTTGAACAGTATTGAGCAAGTTTCGCAAACCATTCTGCAACAGTTGGTGAATGCCGAGGACAGTAATACCCCCAGTTGACGGGATGGCCTGAGGGGGCCGGTTCCGGCTGGACGTGGTGCGGCGAATGCTATTGGACAGTCAATTGCGTGCAGACGCTGTAGTGACAGTGCGATGCCCGTCGTCAGTGCCCCTGCCAACGGGGCTGCAGGGGCCAGTCACGGCCGGGAAATTAACAGTAATTCCTGCTCAGGCTTCAGCAGGATTGGAAATTCCACGATTCTTTAGGAAAGTACATTTGGACCTTTTTTTTTTGCTCTCCAGCGCTAAATTCTGTCTGTTTCTGCTGAATGATGTTTCAGGCTGCCGTGTTGCATATTGTCGTTTTGCGGTTATTGGTCACTCACAACAGAAAGGAATGGACAATGAAGAAGACGCAGAAAAATGGCAAGGTATTGTTTGACGGTCGGCTGAATGAAGCAATCCGGAGGCGCATCCGCGAGAAGCGTTTGCAGCTGGGTCTGCCGTATCAGAAACTGGCTCTGTTTTTCAATATCTGCTGGTCGACCTTGCGCAAGTGGGAGCAGGGGCCGACCATGTACTGCAGTCTGGTGATGCGCCCTAAACTGGAGGCATTCATCAATGGTGAGTGCGATGAGGAGATTCTCCGCCATCAGAAAAATGAAGTCAACAGTTATCAGCAGAAGCTGCCTGCGTCGGTGCATTTCTGCATGGATCGGTTCACTAGCATCTACGCGTTGCTGGAGTGCCATCCGGAATTGCGCGATGAGCTGCTGCGCGGGATGGAACAGGTCTCGCAGCAGATTCTGGAAAATCTCCTTAATGAAGGCCGGCGGGACCGTAATGTCGAGGATCGGCACGCGCAATTTCTCTAGCGGCAGACATGGCCTGTCGTCAGCTTCTTGACCGCTGCGCCGGAGGCTCCGGCACTGTTGGCGAGACTGAACGGCAGGTATCCCCGGTCCGCTGCGTCTACACCAACACCCCTGCGGGAGGCGCGGCGCAAAGACCACTTCAGCGGCATGGACGCAGGCCGACCCTCCGCCTGCCCAGCTGACCATGATGACGCCGGGAAATTGATATGCCTGGCCGGGATTATCCTATGCAGTGCTGGCAATCAGCGGCCAGGCAGGTATCATCCCGGCCGGGATTTTACCGCCATAGAAGCAGGCTGCACAGTATACTGATGCTTGGTTTGTCACTTTGGCCCCATATATATGCGCGGCTGCCTTGCGTCCAGTTTCAAGGTGCTTGCGGCCAAACCCATATTCGGTTGGTATCTGGTTATGTATCGTGTCGTCAAGCGCGATGACGCTGCTGCTGGTGTATAAACACTTACGGCATTGCCTCTGGAGCCTTAAGGCTTCACTGGGGGTGTCACCAGGCGGGGCACCTGCTGTGAACAAAATTCCGCGGCCCAGTGGAAATACTGTTCGTCATCATTACTGCAGCCGCCAACCGGGGCTAGAACTGCCGCGGTCAGGACCTGCCTGAGGATGCCGGCCGTTGGCAGCGCGTTGGTCAACATTGTTGACGCTCCGGTAACAAATTCGCTCTTCAGAGTTGCAAATCGGCAAAGCCAGGTTAATTTTCGGTTGCAGCCACGGTTGCGTTTTTGTGCCACTGCGGTTCCGCCCCAAATCTGGCGCGGAGTCACGGCTGAAAAGCAGTGGTTGGGCAGTATTTTATCCTTGTCCCGCGAATGACCGGCAAGGTACTTTCGCTCAACTCACCCTCAACCGGGGAAAATGACCGCCCACAAGTGCCCCCGGGCTGGTGCCAGTTTAAGACCGGGTTGGCCGCAGAGTACCTCTGATAGAACTTTTCAGGGGAAACTGCTGTTTCCGAAGGCGTAGGCCGTAGGGGCCAAACTCAACCTGTCCCCAATACGAACGTCTTCCGGCCACCTTGCCGGCATTGCAGTTTGGCACGTTTTTTGCCGCAAACCTAACCAGAACTTATGCAGTATATATACTTATTGGCCGGGATGGTGCTGGGAGCCGCCGGCGGAATCCTGATGCTGAAATTGCGTACTACCAGGCTGGCTTTGGAACTCTCTGCTGTACAAGCCAGATATAGCGAAGCCAAAGAGCAGTTGGCGCTGCTGAGTGCGCAGGCCAGTGCAGCCGTGGCCCAGAATCACCAGCTGTCGCTGGAACTCACCCGGGCGAAAGCCGAAACTGAGTTCCTGCAGCAGAATCTCGAACAGCAGAGCGCCCGCTGGCAGCAGGCACAACAGGAGCAGAAGAGCGCCAATGAGACGGCGCAAAAAGAACAGGAGCGACACTGGCAGGAGCGCCTGCAGGCCCTGAAAGAGGAATTCGCCGCCCTGGCGGAAAAAACTCTCTCCGCCAGGAGCAGCGATCTCCGCGCGGCCAACCAGGAGCAGCTCGCCTTGCTGCTTGCCCCGATGGCAGACAAAATCACCGCCTTCAAGGCCGCAGTGGAGAACAAGGGCGAAAAGGACCTTGAGTTGATTGCGGCTCTGAACAGCCATATCAGCTCAATCCAGGCTGAGACCCGAAGAATCGGCACTGAAGCCAATGATCTGGCGCGGGCCTTGCGGGGTGACCATAAGGCCCAGGGCAACTGGGGAGAGATGATCCTGGAAAAAATCCTGGAGCAGTCCGGACTGCTCAAAGAACGCGAATATGAGACTCAGGTCACCCTGCGCGATGCCAACGGCCGGGTCCTGAAAAATGCGGAAGGCCGCTCCTTGATTGCCGATGCGGTAATCTACTATCCAGACCGCAAGGCGGTGGTGGTTGACAGCAAGGTCAGCCTGGTCTCGCTGCTGGATTACCAGAATGCTTCATCCGACCCGCAGCGAACTGCCGCCGCGCAACGGTTCCTGCAGAGTGTCGAACAGCATACCCGCAGTTTGAGCAGCAAGGATTATGCCGGCAACCTCAGCAACAGCTCACTGGATGCGGTGGATTTTGTCATCATGTTTATTCCAGTTGACGCGGCGTACACGCTGCTGCAGCAGGAAAAACCGGGATTCTGGCAGGAGGCTTTCCAAAAGAAGGTCGTGATTGTCAATCCCCACAACCTGATACCGCTGTTGCGGCTGGTGCAGATCGCCTGGCAGCGCAGTACCGCATTGGACAATGTCCGGGAAATTATTTCCACAGCTGAAGAAATCCTCAGTCGCCTTAATGCTTTCTTGAATGAATTCGACCACATCCAGGACAGCCTGAACCGGGCTCAGGAAGCCTGGACGACTGCCGCCGGCAAACTCAAGGACGAGAAGAATAAGCAGAGTGTCATCCGTTCGGCTCAGAAAATGCGTGCTCTCGGTGCAAGCCTGCCCCGGGCAGGGAAAATCAACCCCAGTTGGCAGGTCAATCAGCTGCAGGAATCATCTGAACTTGACTGTTCTGCCAGCACAATATCACCACCCGTGCAGTAGCCGCCCTGCCAGCATCCGGCAGCAGAGATTCCCGCCGCTCAGGCAAGTGGTATGCCGCCCATCCTGGGGCCGCTTTGCCAGCTGTACTTTCCTGTCACCAGAGAATTCCAATGCGGCTTTTTTTTTGTTCCTGCCTTGACTTTCCCGACTTATTCATTATAGTCTTGGGAAAGTCTTGAGAATGATGGCAATTCCTTTTGATAAAAGTGATTGCGCGTTCGTGAGTTACAATCTCCAAACGGAAGAACAGGAAAGGAAAGAAGTATGATCTGTGCAAAAATAAGCAAAGCGCTGAATGAGCAAATGAACCGGGAATTCTTCAATTCCCGCCTGTATCTGTCCATGGCCACCTATTTCCATTCCATCAACCTGGAAGGAGCCGCCCATTGGATGGAATTGCAGGCTCAGGAAGAAACCGGACATGCCATGCGCCTTTACAAGCAACTGTTGGAGCGCGGAGCGCGGGTCACCGTCGAGGCTATTCCCGCACCCTCGCAGGAATGGGGCAGCCCTCTGGCGGCTTTCCAGGATGCCTACAAGCATGAGTGCACGGTCAGCAAGCAATTCGATGCCCTGGTCGCGCTCGCACGGGCCGAAAAAGACAACGCCACGGAAATTTTCCTGCAGTGGTTTGTGACTGAGCAAGTGGAAGAGGAAGCTTCCACCGATGCAGTCGTGCAGAGGTTGCGCCTGGCGGAAAAAGCCAAGGGCGGTGCGCTCTTTATGATTGATCGCATGCTGGGCGAACGCGGCAAATAAACCGTAATCTCAGGCAGTCTTGCAACCACACCCCAGCCCCGGCTCTGCCCCGCAGAGCCGGGGCCTTGGTTTAGGCCGGTTGCAGAATCCAGGAGCAGCATTACCAGGTGCGTTTTTTTAAGAATTTATCACTCCTGATTTGCATTTTCCCGATCAGAATGTATCTTAACCAGCGTACTTGAAAGTGTACCTGTAGCTCAGTTGGATAGAGCGTCTGGCTACGGACCAGAAGGCCGGGGGTTCGAATCCCTCCAGGTACGCCATAAAATATTAGATTTGGTTGGCGGGGTAGCTCAGTTGGTAGAGCAGAGGACTGAAAATCCTTGTGTCGCCGGTCCGATTCCGGCCCTTGCCACCATTTTTTTTGCTTGCAAAAAAAGCCCCGCCGTAGCTCGCCGGGGGGGGCGAGCTACGGCGGGGCTTTACTCTCCCCCAAAAATCTTCTTTGCCGCCATTTCCGGCGGCTTTTTCGTATCAAGGGGGCTAATATGTCGAAATACTATTACGTCTGCCTCCTGAAGGATATTGCCACCGAACCCCGTCATTACACGGGCTTTATGGGGAGTCTGGCTGATCGTCTTGCGCGTCACAACCGTAGATTTGCCGCCGCATTGCAGACCACTCCAAAGTTCTGGACAATCTGCAAACCAATTATAGCCTATGGGCAGCAGCCCAAAGTCCCTGCGTTTATTGCGGGAGCAGCAAGATTGCCGCCATCTGCTAAACGCAGGGTCTCTGAAGCCTGAAACAATGCTGTTTTACAGGGCAAAGTGTTTTATAGCTGCCGGGATAGCCTGATCCAGATATTCGACGACCTTGTCGAGTTCTTCATTGGTAATGATCAGAGCCGGCGCAATGACCAGGATGTTTCCATTGTTGCGCAGGATCATGCCATGCTTCCAGCACCAGTCCCGGACAAATGTTCCGGCATCGACATCAAGCTTCTTGTTGGTCGCCGGATCGGCCGTCAACTCAATGGCCCAGAGCGTGCCCATGCCGTGCACCTCGCCAACGATCCGATGCCGTGCCTTGAGTTCGGCAAATTTCTTGGTCAGATATTGCCCGATTTCTGCGGCTCGCTCGACCAGGTTTTCCTTTTCGATGATCTCAATATTAGCTAAAGCGGCAGCGCAGGACACGGTATGGCCGCCATAGGTGCTGCCGCTGCGGAATTCAGCACCTGGTTTCTCGTTGAACACCGATGCGATTTTCTTCGTGGTAACCATCATGCCCAAAGGCAGATAGCCGCTGGTAATCGCCTTGCTGATGCTCATCATGTCCGGCGTAACACCCCAGTTTTCACAGGCAAACCATTTGCCGGTTTTACCGAATCCGGTCTGGACTTCGTCAAAGATCAGGAAGATATCATATTTGCTGCAGAGTTCCCGGATGCCCTGCAGATAACCTGCCGGCGGAGGAGGATAACCGCTGTTCGAGCCCGGCAGCGGGTCCATAATCATCGCCGAAATCGTGTCAGGATTCTCCCATTTGATAAGGTCTTCGACTGCTTTCAGGCAGCGCAGACCGCATGTTTCCGGCTTGCATCCCAGTTCGCAGTCGTGACACTTCACCTGCGGCGCGAACAATGCCCCCGGCAACAGGGGTTCGAAGCATTCGCGCAGGGACGTGAAGCCAGTATAGGAAGCCGTTCCCAAGGTTGTCCCATGATAGGAGCCGCGCCGGGCAATCACTTTGTATTTGTGAGGCTTGCCATTAGCCCAGTGATGCTGACGGGCCAGACGCAAGGCGGTCTCATTCGACTCCGAGCCGCTGCTCAGGAAAAAACACACTTCCAAGTCCCCAGGAGCAATTTCCGCAATCTTGTCGGCAAGCCGTATTTGGGGCACAGTGAATCCGTCATGGTAATTTGGGAAAAACTCGAGTGCCTCGAGCTGGCGGTCGATGGCTTCCTTGATCTCCTT
>JAAYYJ010000527.1 GCA_012515455.1 Oligosphaeraceae bacterium | reverse complement strand
GCGAATGGTGCGAAAAGCACGGCATTGCTTTCACCGGTCATCTGCTGGGTGAAGACACCCTCAGTTCGCAGACCTCCTGCGCCGGCGCCTGCATGCGCTTCTATGAACACATGCAGATTCCCGGCATCGACCAGCTCACCGAACGCCGCAATATCTTCGATACCGCCAAACAGATGACCTCGATTGCCCGGCAGTTCGGCCGGCGCTGGCGCTTGTCCGAGACCTACGGCTGCACCGGCTGGGATTTCCCCCTGGCCGGACACAAGGCCCTGGGGGACTGGCAACTGGCCCTGGGTATCAATATCCGCTGCCAGCATCTGGCCTGGTACACCATGGCCGGACAGGCTAAACGAGACTACCCGGCCGCCATTTCCTGGCAGTCGCCCTGGTTCCAGGATTATGCCGTGGTCGAAGACTATTTCGCCCGCCTGAATGTGATTCTCAGCCAGGGGCAGGAACGCCGCGACATCCTGGTCTTGCACCCCATCGAATCAATGTGGCTGCTGAACGGCACCGCCGCCGCAAAGCAGTACGACCAGGTGATAATCGAACTGCGCAACCGCCTCCTGGCCCAGAATCTCGATTTCGATTACGGCGATGAAGAAGTCATGAGCCGCATCGCCACGGTCAGAAAATCCGCCGGCAAGGCGATTCTGCAGGTCGGCAAAGCCGAATATCGGGTCGTGGTGCTGCCTCAGCTGATCACTATCCGGCAAAGCACCCTGGACCTGCTGGACAAGTTCGTCGCCGCCGGCGGGACAGTGCTGCGCCTGGGAACCCCGCCGCAGTACATCGAGGCCCAGAAAGCCAGCCTGAAAAAGTTCTACACCCCCAGTTCTCTGGAGCAGCTTCCCCAGCATCTCGCCTCCTGGCGCCTGGTCTCCATCAAAGATGAACAGGACCGGGAGATCCCCCAGGTGCTGCACCTTTTGCGGGAGGGCAAGGATTTCATCGCCCTGTTTATCTGCAACACCTCTTTCGAGGGCGAGAATTTCCCCGACAATGTCACCGTCCGGGAGCGGATAACCGAGAACCCCCTGGTGGAGATTAGCCTGGAGACCAGCATCCCGGAAGGCATGCTTCCCTATCTGTTCAATCCGGAAGACGGCAGCATCTGCGTGGCGGAGCACCAATGCCATGCCGAGGGCATTAAAATCATCGCCTCCCTGCCCCGCTTCGGCAGCCTGCTCTTTATCCTGAGCAGCGAGAAATTGCTGGCCCGGCGGGAACCAGATATCCTGGAGTGCGTGGGAAGCATCTCTTTCCCGGATGAGCCCTGGCCAATCCGCTGCCAGGAAGCCAATGTCCTGGTGCTGGACCGGGCGAAATACCGCCTGGGCGAGGGCAAATGGCAGGCGGCCCAAGACCTCCTCCATCTCGACTGCCAAATCCGCGAACAGCAAGGGGAACTGCCCCGGGGCGGACAAATGACCCAACCCTGGGCCCAGCAGCCGGTCAGCAAACCCACTATCCCCCTGGAACTGGAGTTCAATTTCGACTGCCAGGCCCTGCCCGCAGGGCCGTTGTTCCTGGCCCTGGAGCGACCCCGCGAATGGCAGATCGCGCTCAACGGCAGAGCCGTTTCCCCGGATGACGATTGCGGCTGGTGGGTGGACCAGGTGCTGCGCAAGCTGCCCCTGGAGCCAGCTGCGTTCCGGCTGGGCCGCAACAGCCTGCTGCTCAAGACCAACTACGACCTGAACTCCTTCGGCCTGGAATCGCTGTTCCTGCTCGGCGATTTTGGTGTACAGCTGGTCGGCGACGATTATCCGCTGCTGCAGCCGCCGGTCCGCAGCCTGCAGATTGGCGACTGGGTCCCGCAGGGTCTGCCGTTTTATGCCGGGAATATACTGTACGAGCGGGAGTTTCTGGCGCCGCAGTTGTCCATCGGTCAGCATCTGCGTCTGTCTCTGCCGGACTACCGGGGCACCGCGGTGAAAGTCTATCTCAACGATCAGCCGGTCGGCATCCG
>JAAYYJ010000051.1 GCA_012515455.1 Oligosphaeraceae bacterium | reverse complement strand
GGATGATTTCCTCAAACTGTGCGGCTGCTTCCTGGGCGGTGGCGGTGGTTTCGAGGAGAAGCTGTAGAATGGCGGGCGTTTTCAGACGCTTTTCTTTGGCCGGTTCATTTTCCAGGGTCAGTTCGCCGCTGTTCATGACAATGGCGAGGCCTTTCTCGTTCAGTCCCATGCAGGGATTGCCAGGATTGCCCAGGCCGATCCATTTATGTTTGCGCGGATTCTTCCCCTTGCAAATAATGATGTCATTCATTTTTGCATCCCGGTTCTTGTGCAGCAGTGTCTTGCCGCCGGTCACCTCGGGGAACAACATCCAGCTGGTGCATTCATGCTCTATTCTGCGCTCTGCCATGGTTCGCTCTCCCGCAATTCATCTCGAGCGGGCTATGCCCAACGCCAATTAATTCCGCCGCCGGCACCGGCGCTGCGGCTACGCCGGTCAGTTCACCGGACCATCATTTTCCGGTATGGGGATAGAGGTTCTTCTTACCCAGTTTGCGGATTTCGGCCTGTATTTTGGGGTCAAGATGATGTATCTTGCCGTCGGGTCTGTATCTGAAAAAGCCTACATTCTGAAAATGGTACGCCTCTGTATCACCCACGGAGGGACAGTCAAATTGCTCGGGAACGGGAATGCCCGCCCGCATTTTCCACTTCAGCTCCGGCAAATGTTTTCTGTATACGCCCCTGGGTGTGGTATCCTTTTCGACGCACACCGCCGCAGCCATGGCCACAACCTCCCCCAGGCATCCCAGGGTGCGCATCACCCGCACGGCTGAAAAAGCCACATGCGACATACTGATAAGCCTGCCGCCCAGGAACAGGTTCTGCACCCCCTTGGCATACAGGCAGCGATATGGTACAGGAATAAAGGCCGGCAAATCGCGGTGATAGGCACAGGAGCGGAAAGGCTCGTCCCCGAACAGTTCCCGGTTGCGTGGTTCCGGATAATGCAGGTCAATGGACCAGGTGATGGAGGCGGTGCCGTCGCGGTGCCTGATACCATCCTCGAGGTCGTGCTGGGTCATCACATAGTCACCGATGAACCGCCTGCTCTCCCGCTTTCCGCCACAGCTGCTCAGCCACAGGATGCGCTTGTTGGCCCACTCTGCCTTGCGCCGGGAATGGTTCTTCAACCAGGACCAGTTGGCGAAGGTGGTCATAAGCGCGTAATCCCGGATATACTCCGCTTCCTCCGCCTGGTTCCGGTACTGTCCGCTCTCGGCCTCCCAATCCCCGAAAGTCACATAGCTGCACAAATCCTCATTGAACGGGATGCCCCAGTCGAGGTCCGGGAACGGCACCGGCTGTTCCTCGTCCCCGCTGGTCCAGAGCATGGACATCCCCATGACCTCCCGGGACGACTCTTCCGGCGCCAAGCTCTCCTGATAGACCCCGTACCCCTCGGTGCCATACATGCAGCGGGCGCCGGCCGCAGCGGCGACCGCGCCATCCCCGGTACAGTCAGCAAAGAAGCGGGCCCGGTAGCGGGTATCCCGTCCCGTCCGGGTATTGCGCGTGATGACGGCCGCGATTCGATCCGCCGCCATTTCCACCCGCATGACATACTCATTCAGCCGCAGTTCCGCCCTCCCCTTGCAATCGACATTGAATGCGAACGCCTTGCGGTCATCCTCGTAGCACTCCGCCGCCCGCGCCCGGGGATTGAGGCAGATGGGGGCTATTTCGCGGACCGTGTTGCCGATATTCGGGTAAGGCTGGACGTGGGTGCAGCCCCCCAGCGGCACCCGGATTTCGGAGCTGTTGCAGCCCCCCAGCACACTTTTATCCTGCAGCAGGACAGCCTGCAAGCCCAGGCGTGCGGCTGCCAGCGCGGTGACCGTCCCGGCGATGCCGCCGCCAGCCACCAGCAGGTCGTACTCCCCGGGGGCCTCCGCCACCGCGTTGCCGGTGCGTTGCAGCCGGAATGCCTCGCATTCGGGCAGTCCATCTGGCGGCACATCTGCCGCCTGATCCGACAAATAGACTGCGGCGCATCTGCCGTTGAAGCCGGTCAGGTCATGGAGAGCCAGGCGGTGCCTGCCCGGCGCCAGTTCAAGCACCCCGGCCTTCTGCCAGGACCAGTCCCCGCCGTTGGTGCCCAGCTCCCGGGGCAGCGCCTGGCCATCAAGCAACAGCGCGAAGCGTCCGGCGGGCGTGCCCCGGCGCCATTTAGCGGTCCAATCCCGGGTGCGGACATAGATATGGTATTGTCCCGGGGTGGTGATGTCGAGATCCGTGCCAGCGTCGGGCACAGGCATACCCAGTCCATGTGCCATAAGGCAGGCGGCGCCGATCTTTCCCATTGGCAGGGTATCGAGCACCCATCCGCCGTAATTGCCAAAATTCCCCGCATCAATGTACATACCGCTCATTGCCGCTGGCTCCGCTGCGCTGGTTTTCCGGTACACTTACATGGGGCAGATGTCCTGCACCATAGGCTGGATGGTGATGTCCGGTATGGCCAGGTGGTCGGGCTGCGCGATGACATCCCGCACGATGGCTCCCAGCTCCTCTGGCGAGGTACATTTAGCTGCCAGGTCGGGGTCTTCGGAGGCTCCGCTGATATGGGCCGCCTGGTTGAAATTCGTCTGTCCCCAGGAGGGCGTAAGACAGGTGACCCGGACGCCGTGCGGGCGCAGTTCCGTGAACAGGCCGTGGCTGAACTTGGCGAGACCGGCCTTGGCGGCGGTGTAGACGCTCCAGCCCGGCCAGGCATAAAGCGCGCACACGCTGGAGATGTTGATGATGATGCCTCTTTTGCGCGCCGCCATCATCGCGCCCGCCCGTTTGCAGCCAAGGATGACCCCGGTGAGATTCGTGCCGATGACCGCGAGAATATTCTCGTCCGTCTGCTCGCTGACCGGGACGATATCCCCGCCAAAGCCGGCGTTGTTGACCAGGATGTCGAAGTCGCCCACGGCCGCCATGACCTTGTCCCAGTCGGCGGGGGATGACGCGTCTGCCTGCACCCAATGCACCCCCAGTGCAGCGGCCGTCTGGCGGAGTTTGTCGACATGGCGTCCGGTGATCCATACAGTCGCGCCAGCGGCCTTGAGAACACTGGCGATTCCCCGCCCGTAGCCATCGGAACCGCCAGTAACCAGGGCAACCGCAGATGCAAGCTTCATGAGATTAAACTCCTGTTTCAGGCCAAGATCAAGGGATGAGGCAACGCGCCACCGGGAAGGGCCTGCCGGGGACGGCAGGGAGGAGGGTCTTTTCCTCTGGTGCTTATCCACCCGGCGCTCGTAATCGCGCCCGACCCGGCCGCGACCCGGAGCACAGCCCTCACCAGGTGTCGGAGGAATAATTTACCGGTCGCCAGAATGACGAGTATGCCGACCCGCTGCGGGCAGCCTGGTCGGGGACTTTGCTGAAATGCAATGATTCGACGTGCCCATCGGTAAAAACATAATTGCACTTACCCTCATGCATAAAGGCGGACGGGTAGTTATGTCCGGCATAGTAATAGATATAATAACTGATTCGCGGAGAACCGCCCAGCGCTTCCCCTGCCAGGCAGCTGCGGGCCGGACTCTTGATCAGGCTGTAGTGCTTGCCTTCAGCCTGGGGATTGATGCCCCAGCCGTAGATCGTCCCGGTCTGACTGCGGGGAGGGACAGGACGACTGGGGCAGGCCAGCTTGCTTACCCATTGTCCCGAGCTGGTGGTGTAATTTCCCCCCAGCGGAACACTGGTCAGGGTATTGATATTGATATACGGCGCAATCATCCCGTGCGACAGCGATTCGTTGTACCAGCTCTTGCAGCCAGAGACCCAATTTTTACCATTCTCCCAGTAGGTCACGATGAAGCCGTCGTTGTCATCGTTGTAGGTAATCATCCCGGTGCCCAGAGAGCGGGCGTTGTTGGCGCAGAAAGTGGCCCGGGCTTTGGCCCGCGCCTTGCTCAGGGCCGGCAGGAGCATCGAGGCCAGCACTGCGATGATGGCGATCACCACCAGCAGTTCAATCAGAGTGAATCTTGGTCGAGTTGATTTTTCCATCGTGTTGTGTCCTTATATGCATGTCTATGCAAGCCAGGTCTTGCATGGTCTGAGGGCCCTCCAACGGCTCTGGTGCCTCGTAACCGGAGGAGATTGTATTCGCTGCGCGGATCTGCCGCGTTTAGAAATGCAAGCTTAAGCAACCGGACCTATGTATCCGGTTGTTCAGCCCTAAAGTTTATTGAAGAATGGATCAGCTCCGTCGGAAGGCAGGGTGTTCTCCTTATACACCCCGACGTGTCCGTCGCAGAAGCCGATATTCCAGTATTTTCCGTGGCGTTGGGCGTTGGCCATTTGCTGTATGCGGGTACTGTTGCTCATATTGACCACATACCATGGGTATCCGCCACCCGAAAACGCCCAGGAGGTCTCACAGAACATCATGGTGATGGCAGGGGATTTATGGGCGGTGAGAAGATTGTTGCGGTCAGCGTAATAGGACAGATAGTAACTCAGTCCGTAGTTGATATAAGCGTAGTCATAGAGACCGCGAAAAGGGGCCGGGCACAAAAACAGCGATTTCGGATTGGTCCTGCTGGCCTTATAGCCGACATAGTCCCTGGCATAGGCATTGCTGTTGGAATAATTATTGCTCCAAGTTGTGCTGATACAATGAAAGACATGATCATTGTTATCCATGGTATACATCAGCATATATGTGGTCAGCTGCCCCATGTGATTCTTGCATTTGACGTCCTGGGCTTTGGCCCGGGCTTTGGCCAGGGCCGGCAGCAGCATCGAGGCCAGCACCGCAATGATGGCTATCACCACCAGTAGTTCAATCTGGGTGAAACCCAACCGCCAGCCTGACCGCCCAGCCTTGGCATCGCCGGAATGGTATCTATGCAACATAACCGAACCCTCCATAAGATTGATTATGACCACCGCCACCCCAAAGACTAACGGGTCTTTATGGGCTGTTATGTCTGGAAGCGCAATTTCGGCCTGCCTTTGCCTTGCCTAGGTTGCGTCTGCTGCGTCAGACATAACTAACTTACTATGATTCCGGCTGATTTCAATCTGCGGGGCTCGTTTTTCGCCAGAATCACCCCCCGGCGCAGTCCACCAGGCGGCGCCCGGTGCTGCCCCGCAGCGTGCGCAGACATGGTTCAGGGGGTAATACTGGCATTGCGGTGAGGGGTTAAATGAACGTTTTTTGGCGAATGCAGTTGCAATCTGCGGGCAGGCCTTATATTACTTTTTTTATCCTGCGGAGATTCTTTCTGTGGGCAGGCATCGTCCAGTCAAAACTTATTAGTCAGGCAAGGTAATGATTTTCAGGAAATGTGTTCCGGCGGGTCTGATTCTGGTATTGTTGCTAGTCGGCTGTTCCAGACAGGAGAAGAAAACCCTGCCGGAGATTGCCTCTGCCACACAACTTAATGCACCGGAGTACTGCATTGGCCTGCCTACCGGCGCTGCCGCGATGAGCGTCGGAGAAAGCTTCTTCGCCAAGGCCAAAAAGATTTATGTAAATTCGCATTCGGATGCCTATGTCGCGGTCAGCAGCGGCAAGATTGATGCTTATCTGTATGACCGGCACTGCCTCGAGCACATCGTTAAGAAACATCCGGAACTGGCACTGCTGCCGGAAAAAATTGCGGACGAGAATATTGTGGTCGGCATCACGCCATCCCGTGCGGAACTCCTGCCGCGGGTCAATGCGTTCATCGACCAGTATCGTGCTGATGGCACTTATCAGGCCATGTACGAGCGTTGGATCACCGGCGACAACCCCGCTATGCCTCAGCTGGCGGTCCCCCCCAAGCCGGCGTTGACCATTCGGGTGGGCACCTGCGGTCTGGAAGCCCCGATGAGTTATTATGGCTCCGATGGCAAGCTTCTCGGTTTCGATGCAGAATTCATCCAGCGCCTGGGGCTGGCTCTCAATGCCCGGGTCGAAATCACCGCCATGACCTACGATGCCCTGATTCCTGCGGCAGAATCGGGAAAACTTGATCTCCTGATTGCCAGTTTGAATGACACGCCGGAACGGCGCAAATTCATGCTGCTTTCCCAACCCTATATCGATTCGGCAATCTGCCTGGTGCTGAAAAAAGACCGGCTGGAAAAGGCGAAATCTGAGCTTGACGCGTTTTCCGGTCAAGCCATCGCCTCCTTGGCCGGGACGGTCTTTGATCTGCATATCGACCGTCGCATCAGCAATGTCAAGCATCAGTACTTCAATGATCTGAACTCGATGCTGCTGGCCCTGCGCAGCGGCAAAGTCGCAGCCGTCGGGGTTGATGAGCCGGTCGGGCGTCTGATGGCCGCACGTTTTCCGGAGTTCGAAATGGTGCCGGAAGCGATTTGCGTCGACCAGTATGGTTTTGCCATCTGCAAAGGCAATCCGCTGACTGCAAAGGCCAGCTCGGTAGTGCGCAAGTTGAAGACCGATGGCACCCTGCAGGAAATGCAGCAGCGCTGGTTCAGCGCCGGCAAGGAAGAAAAATCCCTGCCGGTGCTTTCCTACCGCCCGGACTTTGACGGCAGCGGCGGGGTTCTGCGTTTTCACCATGACAACGTCAATGTCCCGATGAGCTATGTCGGCCAAGACAATATCTCGCTGGGGTTCGATGTCGAACTGGCTGCCCGCATCGCCTATGAGCTCAATATGGTCTTTAAGCCGACTCCCTGCGGTTTCAGCTCCCTGCTCGAAACCCTGATGGTGGGCAAAACAGATATGGTCGGCGGGGCCATGTCAATCACTCCGGAACGTCAGCACACAGTCGATTTCACGGATGGATACTATACTGGCGGCATCTATCTGCTGCGGAGGAAAGAACCTGCCGCCGGCGGTGAAATTTCCCTGGCCGGCAAGCGTGTCGGGGTTCTGACCGGCAGCGTCGGGGAGCTGTATATTGAGCGCAGCCAGCCGGCCGCCCTGCCCTCCAGTTTCGACACCTTCTCCGACGCCGTCTCCGCTTTGCGCAGCGGCAAGCTCGAATATGTGCTGGGGTCCTATACCTCGATGTTGAACTACACGCTGCATGACCAGGCGCTAATGCTGCTGCCGGACAAACTCTCCACCGATGCCAACGCCATCGCCGTCAAAAAAGGCAACCGGCAACTGCTTGAGAAACTGAATGGCGTACTGGAAAACTTCCGCCGGCAGGGGCTGTTGCAGCAGCTGGAAAAGCGCTGGCTGCGCAGTTCTCTGACCCCGTATGAAATCCCGGACCTGCCCGCCCGCGGGGCAGACGCCCCGCTGCTGCGGGTCGGCATCGCCGCCGACCGCGAGCCCATCTGCTTCCTGTACGAGGGCCGTTTTGCCGGTCTCGATTGGGAGCTGATTGAACGCATCGCTTACGAGCTCGGCATGCGGGTGGAATACCAGAATATGAAATTCAGCGGCTTGCTGGCTGCGTTGCAGTCCGGGAAGGTCGATCTGGTCATTGCCAACATGACCCATACTGCCGAGCGGGCCCAAAAGGTCGATTTCACGTTGGATTATTTCTGCAATCCGCAAACCCTTCTGACCCGGAAAGAGCTGCATGGGCAGGAGCAGTCGGATTGGGACCTGCTCACCGGGAAGAAGATTGGTGTTCTCACCGGTTCAGTCTTTGATCAACTGCAGCAGACCCTGCTTCCGGACACCATTCCGGAGTATTATGATTCCTATCCGGACATGGTCCTGGCGGTGCAGACCGGCAAGCTCGCCGGGTTGATCGTCGATGACCCCCTCGGCCGGGTTACCGTCGCCCGGCAACCCGGCCTGCATATCCTGAAAAAACCGCTGGCCGACACCGACTATGCCTTCGCGTTCGCAAAACAAAACACCGAGCTCTGCGCAAAAATCAACCGCGTGCTGCAGGAAATGAAACAGGATGGCACCTGGAAAAGACTGGAGGAAATCTGGTTCGGCGGCGACGACAAGGCCAAAGCCCCCCCGGAACTCTTCCAGAGCGGCACGCAGGGGGTTCTCCGGGTAGTCGTCGAGCCGACCATGGAACCGTTTTCCTATCTGAAAGATGGGAAACTGGCCGGCTATGATCTGGATATGCTCAACCTAATCGCCCAAAAACTCGACTTGAGTCTGGAGGTCAGCGCCACCAGTTTTTCCGCCATCATCCCAGCTGTCATTTCCGGCAAGGCCGACCTGGCAGCATCGGGGCTCTGCGTCACTGCAGAGCGCGCCCAAAACGTCCTTTTCAGCGACCCCAATTATCAGGGAAAAATCGTGCTGGTGGTCTCCGAGCAGCTGCAAGACGGCAAGCCGCAGAGCCAGAGTTCTGTCAGGGTTTTTCTGGGAAAACTGCGCCAGAGTTTTCACAGCACCTTTCTTCTGGAAGCCCGTTACAAACTAGTGCTCAAGGGTCTCTGGGTGACCATCCTGGTCTCCCTCTGCGCGATCCTGCTTGGCACCCTGCTCGGTTTCCTGGTCTGCCTGTTGCGCCGGTCGCAGCACAAAATTGCCAGCATCCCGGCCAAGGTTTACATCCGCTGCCTGCAAGGCACGCCGATTCTGGTGCTGCTGATGCTGATGTACTATGTTGTCTTCGGGCACTTTGATGCCAATGCCATCCTGATTGCTATCCTTTCTTTCGCCATGAATTTCGCCGCCTACTCGGCCGAAATGTTCCGCACCGGCATCGCCGCCCTGGATCATGGCCAGATTGAAGCGGCGCAGGCCCTAGGCTTTCAGCGCCTGCAGGTGCTGCGACGCATTATTCTGCCCCAGGCCGCAAGGCATGTGCTGCCGGTTTTCAAAGGGGAAGTCATTTCCACGGTTAAAATGACTTCGGTGGTAGGCTATATCGCTATCCAGGACCTGACCAAAGTCAGCGATATCATCCGCAGCCGCACCTACGAAGCGTTCTTCCCCCTGATTGCTACCGCCCTGATCTATTTCACCTTCTCAGGCCTGCTGACCTCCCTGCTCAGCCTGCTGGAGCGGAAAATCGACCCGGCACAGCGCAAACGGGTTCTCAGAGGAGTGGAGGTGAAAGCATGATTACGGTCAAACATCTGAGCAAACAATTCGGCCAAATCAGCGTCCTCAAAGACGTCAATGCCGAAATCAAAAGAGGCGAGATCATCTCGATCATCGGTCCGTCCGGGACTGGCAAAAGTACCTTC
>JAAYYJ010000526.1 GCA_012515455.1 Oligosphaeraceae bacterium | reverse complement strand
CGGGTCGTTGCCGATGGTCTGCTCTTTCCCCAGCGGGGTGGTGGGATGGATGCAGAGCATTCCTGGCGCAGACAAGGGCACGCCTTTGGGAATCAGCATATAGGCGTCGATGCGCTCATCCGCATCGACATTATAGCTCAGGTGGCGTAGAATATAAGCCCCCTGGTCGGTTTCCCAGTTGACCACCGGCTCTGGCGCAAAGTCCAGCCTGGGCTTCTCCCCCAGGCAGAGCCGGAACAGCCGACGCAGACAGGATACCTTCTCCTGCCACTCCGCAACCGTCTCCACCGGCTGCAGGCTGGTCGGACCAGCGCCATTGCGCATCTCCGCACCACCCCGACGAATCAAAGACAAATCGGAAAAATCTACCTCCGGCATGCCTGCTCCTTTGTGCTCGCGTTGGATCAATACCTCTGAGCGCCTGTGGCCGTCAGAGCTGTGCCGCCCAGCGGGCGGTCTCGGCAATCGCCTCTTCCGGGGTGCAATGCGGACGGTAGCCCATATCCCGGACGGCTTTTTCGATGCTGAAGCACATGTGGGTGGCCAGGAAGCGCATGCCGATAGCGTGTGCCTCGGGATACCTCTGCAGCATCTCCGGCAACGGCAGATAGCTGATGCGAGCTTGTTTGCCCAAAGCCGCGGCATTCAGTTCCAGGTACTTGTTCAAGGTCACAGCATGCGCCAGGCAGATATTGTAAATCTGCCCCACGCTGCGCCGGTTCTCCAGCGCCAAGCGGAAGGAATTGGCCAAATCGAGCACATGAATGGGCTGCAGCAGGGACAAGCCGTTATCGGGCAGGTCCAAGGTTTTTTCAGCCTGCAGGTCGGCAATGAAGTCCTGGCGGCGCCCGCCGAGATTGTCCAGCGGCAGCATTCCTGGTCCAGTGATATAACAGGGGCGGATGACTGTGGCCGGGAAACCGCCGTTACAGAAGCGCCCCAGGGCATCCGCATCATAATCCGCCTTGGCCTTCCAGCCGGAGGTGCCGCAGAAGCCGCCGTAGGGGGCGGTTTCATCGCAGGGCAGGAACGGCAGCGGTGCATAACCGCCGGTGGACGAGCAATGGATGTAATGGCGCAGGCCTTTGGCCAGTGTGGCCACCAACTCGATGGAGGCCAGAGTGGGCACGCTGTCGATAATCACCTCATACTGCTGCGCCAGGATTCGGCGCATGTCATCGGCATTGCTTTTATCGCCCTGCACTGAGGGTATACCTTGGACTGCAGTGGCGAAGGTGTTTTTTCTGCCGCGGGAACAGATTGTCACCTCATAACCATGCTGCTGCAGATTCAAGGCGATATTATGACCGACCCAGCCAGTGCCACCAAACAGCAATACTTTCATCTTTTTGCTCCTTCAAAGGTGAAGATTCCAGGCCGGCAGCCAGCCCTGGGGAGCTACTCACGGCTGCCGATGATTAGTCTCAAATATACTCCCCCACCATCGATTTACAAGACCGCGACGCGACACCCAGCCACGCAGCGCCGGTCCAGTACTCCTGCGCTGCAGCAGTTGCGTTCCTGGCAAAGGAGATTAAATTATTTCACCGTCCCCAGCCCATGCTGGGAGGGAAAGTTGTCAAATGCCGGGAGAAGATATGCTGGACTACCGTCAAACCGCCGTGGACTGGGCCCATGATCCCACCGACATCATCGTGCTGCCCGTGGGAGCGCTGGAACAGCACGGCAGCCATCTGCCCCTGGACACCGATACCACGATCGCTAACTATGCGGCCAGAATCATCGCGGAGCACTTCCAGGCCGCGCTGCTGCCGGCACTGCCCATCGCCACCAGTTTCGAGCACAGCGGCTACCGCGGCACCTTCTCCCTGCGGCCGGAAACCCTGATGGCCATCATCCGCGATCTCAGCCGGGAGGCCGAAGAGCAGGCTTTCCGGATCATGATCGTGGTCAACGGCCACGGGGGGAATTTTTCCCTCGCACCAGTCATCCGGGATATCAACCGCCAGGACCGGCCCCTGAAAATCCTGCTCGCGGCGCTGTCAGCCCCGCTGCCGGATATTTTCGCCACCCGCAGCACTGGTGCGATGGATATGCACTCAGGCGAAGTCGAGACCTCCATTATGATGCACGTCACCGGGCGCGACTACCCTGCCCCGCCCAGCGGCGGCCGGCAGGGGATTCTGGAACAGCCGGACTTGAATACTTTTGGCATCGGCTGGCTGAATGACCAAGGCGTGCCCGGGCATCCGGAACTGGCCAGCCGCGAGAAAGGCGCCGCGGCCCTGGATATCATCTTCCGGCACGAAATCGCGCGGCTGCAGGCACGCATCACAATGCTGCGGCAGAACCCCCGTTATCACCATTGACATGCAGGTTATCACCGCCATTGACTTTGAATACACCGGCAGCAGCCCCGGCTTCAACAGCCTGCCCTGGCAAATCGGCCTGATTACTGTGCGCGACGGCAAAGTCTGCCCGGGGGAATCTTTCTCCTCGCTGCTGCGGGTACCGCCGGAACAGCCCTTCAATCCCTATACACCAGGGCGATGGGCCAGCATCCGCGAGGAGATCTCCGCCGCACCTGCTCTGCCCGAACTCTGGCCGCAGCTGCAGCCCTGGCTGCAGGGGCGCGCCCTTCTGGCCCACCATGTGCCCACCGAGCGCAGTCTGCTGCAGCAATCCTTCCCCTTCCACCATTTCGGACCCTGGCTCGACAGCCTGACCCTGGCCCGGGTCGCCTACCCCAGGCAACGCAGCTATAAACTGGAAGATTTAAGCGATGCTTTGCGCCTGACCGCGAAGCTGCAGACCGCCTGTCCGGGCAAACAGGCCCACGATGCACTGTATGATGCCCTGGCCTGCGCTTATCTGCTGCAGGAGATTCTGACCGCCCCGGGCTGGCGCGACAGCAGCCTGGAAGCACTCTGCGCCCTGAAAGCTTAATGCCACTCACCCGAGGCTGCGAATACCGTGCCCGCAAAAAAACTCCCGCAAGTATCGGTCCTGATGCCGGTCTACAATGCCTCACGTTATGTTGAGGCTGCGGTGGCTTCCATCCAGGCCCAGACGTATCCTGATTTTGAGCTCCTGCTGGTTGATGACGCTTCGCAGGATGACAGCTGGGACATTCTGCAGCGCCTGGCCGCGGCTGACCCCCGGCTGCGGCTGTTCCGCAACCCCCGCAACCTGGGAGTGCCCCGCTCTCGCAACCTTCTCTTCCAGCAGGCTGCACCGGAGAGCGAATTTCTGGCCATTATGGACAGCGATGACCTGTCCTTGCCGGAACGGCTGTCCCGGCAGGTGTCATTTTTGCAGAGTCATCCGGAGCTGCAGGGGGTTGGCAGTGCGTTGGAGATTATCAATGAAGAGGGGCGGATCATTGCCAGGCGCAACTATGAGTGCGACCCGGCCCGCATCCTGCGCCTGGCCCTGACTGCCAATCCCTTTGCGCACCCCAGCCTGACGCTCCGCCGCAGTCTCTTAAGCAGTATCGGGCATTACAATGAATCGTTTCACAGCTGCGAGGATTACGAGTTCCTGCTGCGGGTGCTGGAGAGGCATGCATTGGCCAACCTCCCGGACGTGCTGCTGCAGTACCGGATTTCGTCTCAGCAATGGAAACAGACGCACTTGAAAGACACCCTCTCGGCCACCCTGGCCATCCAGCGGCGCTATTTATTCCGGCGGCGTTTTTTTTCCTGGCGGGGGCCGTTTTCGCATGG
>JAAYYJ010000050.1 GCA_012515455.1 Oligosphaeraceae bacterium | reverse complement strand
TAGCTGGCGCACTCTCCTTCGAGGTCATCGGTCATACCATCCAGGAAATTGATATTGTCCGGCTTAAGATTGACATGCTTGAAGAGCTGCTGGTTCATGAAATTGCGGTAGCTTTGCTCGTGTTCCACCGGCAGTCCGAGGTATTCATCGAGATTGAAGGTGTGCACATCGGAGAAATCGATCTCTGAGCGCTTGAAGCCGGCGACCATCTCCGCATATAACTTAACCGGCGAACTGCCGGTCGGCAGGCCCAGGACTTTTGCACTCTGATTGACGACCCGGTCCCGAACCAGTTTATAAGCTTCCTTGGCAACTGATTCCTCATTGGCACAAATAATTACACGCATCACAGTACTCCGATACTTTTTAACCTTATGGATGGCGACAAGACTTTAACTTTAAGCGCGACCAACTAAATGTATTGTCGAGAAAGAAAATTGCAAGTAAAAGGCACAGGAGAAAGTGCGAAAGCAGTCATTTCCCTGGCCGCATCCGCACCGCCCCCGCCGCCCCGGATTCCCTGTCCCGGCCCCAGCCCCGGGCGGCGGCAATTATCGCTCCCGGGACGGTAAAATCCCGGCCGGGAGCTGGAAAAGAGACGCTCGGAGCTTATGTTATTCCGCGTCAGTCCCGCCTGCGCCGCACAACATAGCCGACAGCAGGATGAACCTTGCACCGCTCAGAATAACAGTTGGCCATTGCCGGAGGCTGATACGGCCTGCATGTAACAAGGATAACACCATGAACTGCGAATTTTTTTGCTCCGGGAGCGGCATCCAATGCCGCATCGGCACGGGGGACGCTTTTCAACTGCACGGCGGCAGCGCCAGCATCGACTCGAACCACGGGTCCTGGAGCAGCGGAGGGCAGGGACAGCCCGACTCGCCGCTGCGCCTCCACCAGCGCCGTTTGTCCGCCGGGGCGGTGGAATTCTGGTGCACACTCCGCAATGATTCCGGGAAACGCCTGCAGCTCCGGCAGATCAGCATCTTCGACGGCCTGCTGCAGGCCCCCTCTGCAGCTTGGCAGGTCTTCCATGGTGAGTTGTTCAAACGCGAAGAATATTTTGGCGGGTACAGTTATTTCACCGGTGACACCATGCAGGCGCTACACCAGACCAGCGGTTGCTTCGGCTTGTCCGAAGACCTGGTTTTCCCGGGTATCTTCTTCACTCATCCCGACTACGGCACGGTGCTGATGAGCGTGCTGACCCAGGAACGCTGTAAACCGGTCTGGACCCTGAAACGGCGCTCCGGGCAACTGTGCCTCACCGCCCTGGAGAGCTGGTGCGGCATCCCCTCCATCCCTCTGCCGGACGGCCAGACCTTCAGCAGCGAACGCTGGGTGATCTTGCATACCCCCGGCGATATTCATACGGCCATGCAGCAGTATCATAAATTGCTGGCCCGGCGCCTGGATTTCGCCGGCCGGCAGTCAATCCTGCGGGAAGCCATCTTGTGGGGGTCCTGGAATTACAACTGCCGGCCCCGCGGCCACTGCGACATTGACCACGCATACATCCTCGGAAACGCCCAGGCACTGCAGAAGCTCGCCGCCGGCAAACCTGCCTTCGTGATGATCGACGACGGCTATCAGCGCGGCTGCTCAAACGCCCGCACCACCAGTTTCCACGGCTTGGACAACTTCTTTCCCAACCCCACGGACGGCTGCGACCACGCCCTCTTCCCCCAAGGTATGCAGGCCATGGCCAGCGACATCCGCAAAGCCGGAGTGCGCCCGGCAATCTGGTCCACGCCCATTATCCGCACCGACACCGAACTGGCCCGGCGTCACCCTGAATGGCTCCTGCGGCTGGCCGGCGGCCGGGAATTCATCCGCCCGACCTCCTGGCTGGACTATTCTCTCCCCGAAGTGCGGGAACATACCCGGAGGTGCTGGCAGACCATTTTCCGGGATTGGGGCTACGATGGCCTGAAGCTTGATTTCTGGACCGAAATGTTCGAGGTCCCCGACATCCGCTACCAGAAGCAGGACAAGACCGGAATCGAATTGCGGAATCTGTTCCTCAGTGATGTCGCAGAGTTCGTGCCGGAACAAGGATACCTGCTGACCTGCTGCAATACCAATGCCGGCAATCCTTTTGTCGGACGCTGGTCACACGGGGCCAGGACCTCCATCGATATCGGCAATGGTTCCTGGTCAGAGGTAATGCGCTCGGCCCAGTGGCAAAGCGTGGCCGCGACTTTCTACCAGGGCGATGCCCACCTCTGCGACGCGGATTCCTTCGGCTGGGCCGAGAACATCTCCCGGCGCGAAAACGAAACCTGGGCCACCCTGGCGCTGCTGGGCGGCAGCATCTGCGAAATCGGCGGCGACCTGACCAGACTCTCCCCGGATGCGGAAAAGCTCCTCCGCACCGGTACCGAGTTGTTCGCTCCCCGCGGCAAAGGTTGGAATTCCCTGTTCCAGGGGCTGGGCAATCTCCCCGCCGGACATTGGCGGATGGAATCGGCACAAGGCGACCTGGAAGCCTGGATCAACTGGCAGAGCTTCCCCAAAGCCCTGAACTTGAAACAGCCAGTCCACAATCTGTGGACCGGGGAGACGTTGTCCGGAACGTATCTGCTGCCTCCTCATGCCGCACTGCTGACCCGGCATAACTGAGCCCGGACTGCCCCTCCTTGCCTCCTCCCCCTCAGAACTGTATTCCCGCCACCAATCCCCCATAGCTGCCGACATGCCGGAAGACGACAACAATTCTCTGATCGAGCATTTGCAGGACTTGCGCACCGCTCTGCTGCGTTGCCTGCTGGCAGTCGCACTGCTGTTCCCGCTGGGATATCTGGCCGCGCCACACTGCATCAACTTCCTGGTCGACTGGAGTTTCCCGGATAATCTGCCAGCACTGCATTATTTTTCCCCCCTGGAGGTCTTCCTGGTGCAGCTGAAGATGGCCCTGATCCTGGCTCTGGTCGCCGCCTACCCCTGGAACCTACGGCAACTCTGGCAGTTCCTGCTCCCCGCACTCTATGAGCAGGAACGCCGCTGTCTGCGCACCTGGCTGCTGCTCGCCTCGCTGCTGTTCTTCGCCGGCATCGCCTTCTGTGTGCTCACCGTTCTGCCGCTGCTGCTGAACTTCGCCGCCAGTTTTGCCAGCCCGCAACTGCAACCGCTGCTGGGACTGCAGAACTTCCTGCAACTGGCCGGCTGGCTGATGCTGGCGTTCGGAATCATGTTCCAGACCCCGGTGCTGGTAGTCCTCCTGGTGCGTTCCGGAATCGTCCCGGCAGAGACGCTGCGCCGGCAGCGCCCCGTGGTCTTGACCGTGATACTGATCCTGGCCGCCATCCTGACCCCGCCGGATGTCATCAGCCAGCTGCTGCTGGCCATCCCCAGCTGGCTGCTCTTCGAACTCGGGCTGCTGCTGGCTAAATCGCCCCAAACATCCCTGCCGCAGGAGTGATCCGGACCGGAAAATGCCAGGTGCACGCCACGCGGGTTGTTTTTTCCCGCAAATACAGTACAGTATCTGCTTTACTGCAGAACTTTTTCCAGTATTAGCAAGCAGACAGGAGCTTCTCCATGGCCGAAAACAAACAAGAATTCCAATTCATCACCGAAATTCCCAAAAACACCTACGGAGTAAATTTCGAAGACCTCTTCGTCTATCCCCTCTACGACGAGGGTAAGGTCGCCATCCAGCTGACCACACCCGCCGACTGCGAGAAAATCTCCTGGCAGATTCTTGATAAAGACCGGATAATTGCCGCCAATTCGGCGC
>JAAYYJ010000525.1 GCA_012515455.1 Oligosphaeraceae bacterium | reverse complement strand
GAGATTGTGGGCCGGGTGAAGAACATGATGATGGCCGGGAATATCTTCGAGCTGTTTAAACAGGACCTGGCTATCAGTTCTGACTGCAGCCCGACGTCACGGCTGCCGTATCTGCTCTTCCCGTCAGTGAGTGTGGCCGGCAAATAAGCCGCCCTCCGCCGGGCCGGTACTGCCTTAGGCTGTAAGTGCATGGCACAAGGAAATTAAACCGCAGGAATGAAGCAATGATGATGTCACGATTGATTCTGATGTTGGGGGGGCTGTCTGGATTGCTGCTGTGGGCCCAAAAGGAGAATCCCTGGCAGGAAATCACCTACCCTTGCCCGCATGACAACAGCCGGCAGCCGGCGATGTACTATCAGGCCAAAGGAGAAGAAGCCCGCCCGCTGCTGGTGGCGTTGCATACCTGGAGCGGCGGATATACCCAGAACTGCAGCGGCTATGCCAATTTCTGCGTGCAGAAGAACTGGCATTTCATTTTCCCGAATTTCCGTGGTCCTAATAATAATCCCCAGGCCCTGGGGTCTGAACTGATGGTCGCGGATATCGTCGCCGCAGTGGAGTTTGTCAAACAAAGCGCCAAAGTCGACGCCCGGCGCATCTATCTGATCGGCGGCTCCGGCGGCGGCCATGCGACACTGCTGCTGGCCGGACGTCATCCCGAGGTCTGGGCCGCGGCTTCGGCCTGGTGCCCGATCTCCGATGTGCTGGCCTGGCATCAGGAATGCGCTCTGGCTCAACGCGGCTACGCGGCCCAGATCGAGAAGGCCTGCGGCGGCAATCCTGCCAGCTCGCCGGAAGCTCAGGCGGAGGCCATCCGGCGCTCGCCTGTGACCTACCTGGCAGCGGCCAAAGACCTCCCTCTGGATATCGCCACCGGCATCCATGACGGCCATACCGGCAGTGTGCCGGTCAGCCACTCCCTGCGCGCCTTCAATATTCTGGCCCGGCCGGAAGACCGTATTCCGGAAGAGGATATCCAGTACATCACCGCCCGGCAGGCCATTCCCGAGCATTATGCCCCGCCGGCGCCGGACCCGATCTACAGCGGCAAGCACAAGCTGCATTTCCGCAAGCAGTCCAACCGGGTGCGGGTGACGCTGTTTGAGGGCGGACACAGCATCCTGAGCAATGTCGGCCTGCGGTGGCTGGAAAAACAATGCCGGGGCCAGGAACCGGTCTGGGAAATCGGTCCGCTGCAGGCCGAAGCCAGCGCCTTGGACCGGTAGCCGGATGGCTTACACAGAAGTGACGCAGGGTGTTTTTTTTGCCGCCGTTCCGGATAAGAATTTGTGGGTAAATTTATCTTGTCAATCAGTCATAAATCATTTTTCTTTCAATGAGTTGCCTTGGGTATAGTCAACTCATTTACCCGCAAATTCTGTGAAAGGCCCACAAAAATTGTGCTTTTTTCGGTGTATGTACCAATAGCAGTTGCCGGTCAGGCGTTTTAACCGGAGTAGACGCCATGAAAGCCTGCGTCAGGCTCTCTGCTCCGGGCGGAATTGCCGCCGGTGGCATCTTGTCGTTCTTGCAAGTATTGGCCAATTGCAATTGCGGTTGCAATTGGCTCTTTTGTCGGGGATTCTGCAAGTTGTTTTTCAGGAACCAAACATCGCTGTGGTCGTGCGTGCTGTGCGCTGCTGTCGTATTGACCAGCTGCTCGACACCCAAACGCCTGGACAAACTGGAACAGGATGTCAGCGGGCTGTTGAACGATGTCCAGGCCACGACACTGCCGGCCAAGCCGGCGGAGCAGCTCCAG
>JAAYYJ010000524.1 GCA_012515455.1 Oligosphaeraceae bacterium | reverse complement strand
TTTTTGCCCCGTGCCCTTGATTCTACCGGTGGGTCCCACCCACCGATTGGGGGGACCTCCAGCCCTATTTTGACGCGCGCGCGAGGGGCTGCGGAGGCGGACCATTTTGACGCGCGCGCGAGGGGCTGCGGAGGCGGAGCATGGCAGCAACGCCATCACTCACTCAAAAGTGCCATCACTGACTCAACCTGGTCAGAGTGCAAAGATTGGTGTTGGAAAACGAGCATTGCCATAGTGGTTGCGTTGGTCAAGCACTTGGCAGTTCTCCTGCCGGTCGCGGCGTTGCCAGCGCCAGAGCGGTTATGGATCAATTTCAAGCCTGGAATTCATCCGGCAGTATGAAAGTGCGCAGCACCAGATTTCGCACCTTAACCCTGATTATAGTTACGAGTTCCCGGCACCGGACCGGCAGAATTTCCGCCGGCAGGCTGCTCCCAGTGCCATGAGCAGATATATCCCGCCGCTGACTTCCACAATGGTCGCACCAGTGGGGAGATTGAAGGCATAACTGAGCATCAGCCCGGCCAGAGAGCCCAGCAGGCAGAAAATCCCTCCCAGCAGCATGATTGCCGGCAGGCGGCGGCAACAGATGGCGGCAGTGGCGGAGGGCAGGATCATCAGCGCCAGGCAAAGGATGACCCCGGCGACCTGCGCCAGCATTACCACCGTCAGGGCCAGCAGCAGATTGAGCAGCAGCAGGAACAGGTCGGCATTCACCCCCCGCAGGCGCAGCCCCTCCTCATGGAAGCAGAGACAGAGGAAGCGGGCATGGAACAGCCAGACCAGCACCAGGATGATGGCATCCAGCCCGGCCATAATCTTGAGGTCCTGCGGGGTCACCAGCAGGATATTCCCGAACAGGTAGCTGTTCAGGTCCACCGGATAACCGGGGATGGCGAAGATGCAGCTCAGTCCCAGGGCCATGCCCAGGGCCCATACTGCGCTGAGCAAGGTGTCCTCCCGCCGCTGCCCCCGCCAGGAGAATACACTGATCAACACAGCCGCGAGCACTGCTGCCAACAGCGCTCCCCACAGGGGCGTAAACCAGCCTATCCCCAGCCGGCGCTGACAGAGGAGGGCCAGTCCGATGCCGCCCAGCAGCGAATGCGAGACTGCCCCGACCATATAACTGCAGCGCCGGGCGACCACATAACTGCCCATCACACCGCAGGCCACCGCCGCCAGAACCACCGCCAGGACGGTCAGCAGCAGCAGGCTGCCCGGGCCACTCAAATCCTGCCAGAATTGTTCAAGCATGGTGGCCCTCCACCGGGGGCGTATGCTGGTGGCAGGCGCACAGGTCCGCATCCGGGTGCTGGTTGACCGGGCAGCTGCCCTGGTGCTGCACATGCCGCCAGGAGCCCTCCTCCCCACCGCTGGCGACCTCGGCGAGGCAGCGCATTTCCGCGGTGTGGTTCACGCACAGCAGATGACTGGCGAAAGACTCCACCATATTCAGGTTGTGCGAAACCATCACAATGGTCAGCCGCCGGTTCAGTTCCTGTAGCAGCTCATAGATCAGCCCGGCCCCGGCGGGATCGAGATTGGCATTCGGTTCGTCCAGCAGCAGCAGCTGCGGCTCAGTGACCAGCGCCTGCGCAATCAGCACCCGCTGCCGTTCGCCGCCGGACAAGGCAGCGAAAGAGCGCGGGCCATAGCCGTCCAGACCGACCATGCCCAGCGCGTCCTGCACCGCCTGCCGATCACAGGCGCGGTATGGTCCGAACCAATGCCGTTCCACCCGTCCCATCAGCACCACATCGCTGACACTGGCCGGGAAGGCGGCATCGAAGCTCAAGGCCTGGGGGACGTAGCCGATGCTGCGGCGCACCCGGGCAGGCGGCTGGCCCAGGACTCTGACCACTCCAAAGCGCGGCTGCAGCAATCCCAGGATCAGTTTCAACAGGGTGGTTTTCCCCCCGCCATTGGGCCCCACCACAATCACGAACGCCCCTGCGTCGATGCGCAAAGAGATGTTGTGCAGAGCCTCGAACTGTTCATAACGGAAACACACCCCGTCCAGCAGAATTACGGGAGGAGCGACCGGTTGCGGCAAAGTTTTCATGGGGGGGGCATCCTCCGGGCAACTTAGGGCGACAGATAACGCTGTAGCTGGCGGGCGATGGCGCGCATCCCAGCGCAGTAATCCTGGGGCAGCGGGTCCAGCGCTGCCACCTCGAGACCGAGGCGCCGGGCCACACTGCCGGCGGCCTGAGCACTGAACTGCGGCTGGGTGAAAATCGCTTTCGCCTGGAGACCACGGGCGGACTGCAGGAATTCCTGCAGCTGGCGCGCGCCGGGTTCCTTCCCGTCCCGCTCCACAGCCAGCTGGAGCAGGCCGTACCGGTACAGCAAATAGCCGAAAGCCGGATGGACCACCAGCACCTGCCGCCCGGCATAAGGCGCCAGCGAGGTCTGCAATTCCAGCTGCAAGTCTTGCAGTTCCTGAATATAGCTCTCGGTCCGCTGCCGAAATTGTTCGGCCTGCTCCGGCTGCAGTGCGGTGAAGGTCCTCTGCAGATGGCGGGCGTGCACAATCATGTTCTCGACATCCAGCCAGACATGGGGGTCCGGGGCGCCGGCGGCGTGCGAGTGGTCCTCGCCGGCGGCATGCGAGTGGTCCGCGGCCGCGCACTGCTGTCCGTCCATATCCCGGAAAGTCATTCCCGCCCTGGTATCGACCAGCAGCAGCCCGGGCTGGCGGGCGGCGATGCGTTCCCGCAACGGCTGTTCCAGCGGTATGCCGATCAGGAACAGCGCCTTGGCCACGCGCAGTGCGGTATAGGTGCGGATATTCAGCTGGTAGCTCTCCGGGCTCAGGCCCGGCGGCACCAGCACCTCCACCTGCACCGCAGGACCACCAATCCGCCGGGCCGCTTCAGCCTGGGGGGGGACGCTGACAAAGACCGTGAGCGGATTTTCCGCCCACAGCCCCAGACCGGCCAGAAGGCCGGCCGCGAGAATCACTAGGATGCGCAATTTGTCACTCCTTGCCGTATAATGAGCCCGTCTGTGGCACTCACCACTCACCACTCACCACTTACAACCGGAACGATGCCTTATGCCCAGCTGCTGCAGCATCAGCAGTCTATGGCTGCAAGCTGCTGGAAATTCCGGCTCGACAAATCGTCCTGGAATTTCCGGTAGCGCCGGGCAAAATCCTCTGCCAGCTCTTTGGGCAGGCAGTGCATAAAATTCTCCGCATCACGGCTGTGCGTATTGCGGAAGGCTTCCTCGACCATGGCCAGGGTCAGTCCCTGCGGGTCGCGGCCGGGCAGGAAGGCCTTGTCGCTCTTTTCATCCTGGGCGACGGCCACGATGATCCCGGACTGCTGCAGGGTCTCCACCACCCTGTGCATGATGCGCGTCGAGATGCCGTTCTCGCGGGCGTATTTCAGGGGTTGCCAGGGTCCCTCGCCGCGGCGGAAAGCCCGGCAGACCTGATAGACCACCATCACCGCCAGAAGCATGCTGGCGCCACTGGAGGTCTGCTCGGAAATCCGCTCCCATTGCATGGTGCGATGGTTCTGAATCGCGAAGCTGATTTCCGCCCCCACCAGAATGATGCTCCAACTGGCATACAACCAGGCCAGAAAAAAGGGCACCACGGCAAAGGTGCCGTAAATGGCGTTGTAATTAGTCAGACCGACCTGCAGAGTCAGATAGGCCCACTGCAATACCGACCACATGACCCCGGCTACCAAACCGGCCAGAACAGCCGGAAAAATTTTGACGCTGGTATTGGGCATGAAGATATAGAAGAAGGTGAATCCTGCGGTAATAAACAGCGCTGCCAGGAGGGCGAAGCTCTTGCGGATGATCCAGGCCAGCGCGGGAGCATGCTCGGCCAGGTAGGCCAGCAGGCTGTTCGAAGAGATAACCGCATTCAGACTGGTGGCCACCAGAAACACCACCGGCAGCAGTATCAACACCACCAGGTATTCGCTGATCTTGCGCGACATCGGCCGCCCCTTGGTAACCCCCCAGATGGTGTTCAGGTTGTCCTCCAGCTTCGACATCGAGGCAATCACGGTCATAAGCAGCATCAGCGAACCGACCAGACCCAGAGTGGCAAAGCTGGTTTTCTCCACATAAGTGAAGATGCTGACCAGAGCCTGCTGCATCGGCGCAGGCAAAGAACTGGCCAGACCGGCCGGCGCGGCAGCGCCCCCCGGCCCGGACACGGGCGCAGAGCCGGAGGCGGACGATGGGGCCTCAGCGACTGCCGCCGGGAGAGCACCATTCCCGGACGCCTCAGCGACTGCCGCCGGGAGAGCACCATTCCCGGGCGCCGGGGCAGCGGCAACCTGGAACTTGGTTTCCTTAATCTCTTCGCCATCGACTACAGTCACGCTCTGCACCGCTTCCAAGCCGACTGCGGACATCAGCTTGCCCTGCATGCCCAGGCCTTTGCTGAAGGAGAACATAATCGCCAGCACCGGCACCATTGAGACCAGGGTGATATAGGTCAGGCCGCTGGCCTGCAGACTGCATTTGTTGTGCTGAAAATCGCGCCCTACAATCATGGCGATGCGGCAGAGTGCGAACAACAGCCGGCGCACACCTTTCAGGCCGTCCAAATCCTGACGCCATAATTCTTCCAAAAAGAAACGCCGGCCATCTGCAACAGCCGCGAGTGCTGCGGATATCATCTTCATCCGGTCCTCCATGCAAATTGAGTTGAGAAGAAAGGACTGCTAAAACTGAAACAACACCCAGGACAGCAGGGCCGAGCCTAGCAGCAGCCAGACCATATTCAGGTGCCAGCGCAGCTCAAACAGCAGCGTCAGGGCGAAAATCAGCACCGCCTGCCAGCAGAGACCGAATTGCGCCCCGCTGGTCCAGAGGTGGTTCACAGGAGCCGTAAACAGCGAGGTGTTGGCGAAGAAGATCACCGCGGCAGCAATCATCCCCAGAGTCGCAGGACGAATACCGCTCAAGGCCGCCTTGACCAGAGCGCTGTTGCGGAAGACTCCCACGCAGCAGGCGATCGCCATCCCCAAGGTCAGGGAGGGCGTGGTCACGCCCAGAGTCCCGCTCAGCGCCCCCCAGAATCCGCCCTGCTGGTAGCCGATGTAGGTCGCGGCATTGAGTCCGACCGGTCCGGGAGTGATCTGGGCCAGGGCAATCAGATTGGCGAATTCCGCACTGCTGAGCAGGTTGTGCCGCAGCACCAGCTCGTCGTAGAACAGCGGTATCATGGCGTAGCCGCCGCCGAAGGTAAAGATGCCGATTTTCAAAAAGATCAGATACAGCTGCAGGAGACTCATGCTTGCCCCCCCTCAGCTTTCCTGCTCCGCCTGCGCCACAGGCTGACTGCGCTCTGCAGCAGTCCGGCCAAGGCTCCCCCGATAATCAGCCAGATGGCGTTGAGGTTGAAGAACACCAGAGCCACGAAACAGCCCGCCGCCACCACAATCGTGAACCAATCCCGCAACACCGGCCGGGCCAGCTTCAGCACTGCAATCAAGATCAAGCCGCAGACCGCCGCGCGCACTCCCAGGAACGCCTGCTGCGCAGCCGCAGTGCCCTGGATGGCCATGATCAGGGTGGCCAGCAGCACGATGGCCAGGAAGGGCGGCAGCAGGCTCGCGCTCAGGGCCACCAACGCGCCCCGCCAGCCGGCGCAGCGGTGGCCAATCAGCACCCCCATATTCATGGCGATGATTCCGGGCATAGCCTGCATAATCGCCACCGTGTCCAGCATGTCCTCCTGACTCAGCCAGCGGCGCTTCTCCACAAACTCCCGTGAGATCAGCGGCAGCATGGCAATACCGCCGCCGAGGGTGACGGCGCTGAGGGAAAAAAACACCCTGAAAAGTATCCGCAAACGTCCTTCCGGTTCTGACATCGGTTAGCCCCTTATCTGTATGCCGCCGCATTCCCCGCCGACGCTGTGCTGGTTCTGCGCATGGACTGCAGGAACTCCAGCGTCTCCGCCACTTGCTCCGTACCGCCCGTCGCCATGAGCACCGGCACCCGGTTGTTGCGCTTGACCAGACCGCTGCTGGTCTCCAGAATCAGCCGCCCTGACTTGACATTCAGGCGCAGCAGCTGCCGCTGCCGGGCCAGAATGACCACCTTCTGGACCTCCAGCAGCAGCGCCGTCATCGCCGGCAGGGGGCCGAAGCGGTCGGCGAGCTCCTCGCCATAACGGTCCACATCCTGGACTTCGAGCAGCTTGCTCAGGCGCTGGTAGCAGTCCATCCGCACGCTCTCCTCGCTGATGTACTCCAGCGGGATGCCGATTTGAGTCTTGCCCGGCACCGGCGTCAGCGAGGGGACCAGGTTGTCGAAATCCACCGGTATGGGCTGGATGCCGACATGCTCGCGCCGCTCCATTTTGGCCACCGCCTGCTGCAGCAGCTGGCAGTAGAGGTCGAAGCCCACTGCCGCGATATGCCCGCTCTGCTCCTCGCCCAGGAGATTGCCGGCGCCGCGTATTTCCAGGTCCTTCAGGGCCAGTCGGAAGCCCGCGCCCAGGTGGGTGTAGCGCCGGATCGCCGCCAGGCGCTGGCGGGCATTTTCCGGCAGCATCCCCATGGGGGGCAGGAGCAGATAGCAGTAGGCCTGGCGATGGTAGCGCCCGACCCGCCCGCGCAGCTGGTAGAGCTCCGACAGCCCGAAGCGGTCCGCCCGGTCGATGATGATGGTATTGACATTCGGGATGTCGATGCCGCTCTCGATAATGGTGGTACACAGCAGCACATCGCTCTGCCCGGCCACAAAACCGGTCATGATCTCCTCCAGCTCAGCAGGAGGCATCTGACCATGCCCGACCGCAAGCCGGGCCTCCGGCACCAAATCAGCCAGGAAATCCCGGATTTTGCCGATGCTCTGGACCCGGTTGTAGAGAAAGAAGACCTGACCCTGACGCTCGAGTTCCCGCCGGATGGCCTGGCGGATCAGCTCGGACTCGAAATGAGCCACGATGGTATTAACCGGCATCCGGTCCGCCGGAGCAGTGCTGATGGTGCTCAGATTGCGAATGCCGGACAGACTCAGATACAGGGTGCGCGGAATCGGCGTCGCGGTCATGGTCAGGATGTCCACGCTGGCCCGCAGGCTCTTCAGACGCTGCTTGTGCATCACCCCGAAACGCTGCTCCTCGTCGATAACCAGCAACCCCAGGTTGGCAAAATGGACATCGCGCTGCAGCAGCCGGTGGGTACCGATCACGATATCCACCTTCCCGCAGCGCAACTCCGCCAGGGTCTGTTTCTGCGCCCCCTGACTGCGGTAGCGGCTGAGCAGCTCGATGCGGACCGGGAATTCCGCCATTCTGGCCCGGAAGGTCTGGAAATGCTGCTGGGCCAGCACTGTGGTCGGGACCAGCACCGCGACCTGGCGCCCATTCATCACCGCCCGGAAGGCGGCCCGCAGCGCCACCTCAGTTTTGCCGTAGCCGACATCTCCGCACAGCAGGCGGTCCATAGGCTTGCTGTCGGCCATATCCGCCAGCACCGCCTCGATGGCCGCAGCCTGATCAGGAGTCTCGCGGTAG
>JAAYYJ010000523.1 GCA_012515455.1 Oligosphaeraceae bacterium | reverse complement strand
TGTCAGCCCCTCGGTCTGGAAAGCTCCGCAGGCTCGGGTGGCCCGCAGTCCCAGCGCTCCCAGTAAAGAGAATGCCCGCCAGGATTTTTCCAGGAGCCTCTGTTCTTCGCGGTCCATGGTTTTTCGCTCCAGGCATTGAACTGTGAAGGTGCTGCCTGGGGCGAGGAAGGCTTTTTTCTGGTAGCGGATGCCGCCATTGGAGACCTTGGCGAAATGGAACAGGTAATAACCCGGGGTGTTGTTTCGCTGTGGCAGCATTCCCGGCTGTCCGTAGATGGGCTTGGAGTCGGTCAGCCGGAGGATGATTCTGCTGGCTTTGGTGTCGTTATGCACGCCTCCGAAGACATTGTTTTCCATTTCCGGGGTTCCGCCCAGGATCCTGAACCACCAGCGGAGCTGACCGCGGATTGAGGCCGACCGGATCTCGGCCTGGTTTTGGTCTGCTCCAGTGCAGAAACAGGGCGTGAGCAATGTGAAGGTCTGCGTCAGGTTGATCATAGCTGTCGGTTCTCCTTGCCGTGGAATTGACGGTCACGTTCGGCTATTTTGCTGGCTATGGCCTGCCAGTTGGGCTGTCCTTTCCGGGGGCGGTATTTGCAGTTCAGCAGTGGTTTGAGCTCATCTTGCCAGAGGGAGCGGAATTCTCCCGCCAGGGCCCGGATGATGGCCCGCTCCTCTCCTTCCGTGCAATTGCCGCGGGCCATTTCCTGCAGTCGGGAGCGAAAGCGCAGTTCATCGGGGCATTTATCCCGCAGGTCTGCATCCTGGCGCTGTTCTTCGGTCATGTTCTGTCTGACTGCCTGCAGCGCCGCGGTCTGCTCCTGGCGGAGGCGTTCTGCAGCAATCCGTTCTGCCTCCTGCTTTTGTCTTTGCAAAGCCTCCGCCTGGCGTTGTTTGGCCTCCAGGAGTGCGTTCTGGCGTTCGCTGTGTAGCTGCTGTCTCTTCTGCAGGATTCGTTGCGATTCCTGTTCCGAGAAAATGAACCAGCCATATCCGGCGGCGGTTTTGGCACCCATGCCCCAGAGTGTCATTGCCTGGAGCAGCCAGCGCTGGGCGGCGGCGCAGACTTTGCGGTTTGCTCTGGTCAGTGGCACGATGGTGAATATGAAAGGCAGTCCGGCTTTGACGGTCGGGAAGGGCAGGGGAATGGGTTCTTCATTGTCAAAAGCCTGTGCGCTTTTACCCTGATAATACCTAGGATGATGGCAAGTGCTGATATCGCTGACCAGCAATGGGCCGTTTTCGGGGCACAACAGCGGTTCAGCCGTCAGGAATGATACTCTGCCGGATTGTTCCCGAGGGGGCTCCGGCAGTACCTGGGTGATCTGAGCGGAGATCTTCTCATCGCCCAGAGGGAAGCCGAAGACCGCGACAATGTCGGCCGCCAGTTCTGCCGAGGGCGATTCTTCCCACTCGCGATATGCGGCATGGGCAGCACAGCCTTTGACTGCGCTGCCGGGAATGATGGGATAGCCGAAGTGGCGATGCAGACAGAGGCCGGTGTTTTCCAGCACCCCGCTGGAATGATTGACCACCAGGTTCCCGCCCAAGGTGGCAGCCAGCTGTATCTGGCCGGGGTGTTGGCGGAACGGTGGCGGGGCCGTGTGCTTATTGGCGCAGCTGATCACGGCCTCGACTTGGCTGGCTTTGCCATGCTCCTGGAGGTCCAGATATTTTTCCAGTCGCAACGATGGCGACTCGCAGAGGCTGAAGTCTTTTTTGAGGATTTCAGCCATTTGTGTCGTTACGGTCAGCATCCTGTTCCTCCTTGCTGGCAAAACGTCTGAGGTAGCTGAGATAGGCCAGTGTTTCTGCGGTCAGGGCGCGCAACCGGGCTGAATCCTGGGCGGAGAGCCATTCGGCCATCTTCCTGATGTCAGTGCTGGCGGTATCGGGATACAATCTCAGGGACTGCAAATGGATGACTACAGCCTGGAAGAGCAGCACATATCCGTTAGAGTCCTTCTGCTGGCAGGCGAAGGCCAAGGCGCCCAACAGCCCGTCGTTGATAATCATGGGGGGGACTTTTTTCACTACTTCGCCGGAATCCTTGCCCTTGATCGCCTGGCGGCTGGCCAAGATGGCGTTGCTGGCACGTATTTGATCCAGATTTTTCATATTCACTCCTGTTGCTGGGTTATGCGTTGTTCTGATTCAAGCTGGCGGTGCACCAGCCCAGGCCGGTGGTGGCGTCTGCGCCGATCTGCAGAACGCAGTCATTCTCCTGCAGTTTCGTCGACAGTTTGGCGAACAGGTCTGCTTGCGGCGCATGCAGGACGCTGTAGAACAAGCACTCGGAGGGGACGTTCTCCTGGTTGAACAAGGCGCCATTCTTGACTGTGCCGCTGTCGATCTTAATGTGCTGGGCGATTTCGCAGGCATTCTGCACGAAGTAAGCGAATATTTCATTCGCGACCACGGCCAGATGGCCGGGCATTTCCTGCTGCCAGAGGCTGTCCTGGGAGAGGTCGCGGCAGGCTGCCAGGATGGGTTCCGCGACCGCGTCGGTGCGTTGCAAATAATATTCCTCGAGCACGACATTGCCGTCGAGGGCGAGCGATTCGGGGGCGAGGATTTGTTCTTCGCTGAGGTCCGGTAGATCGAGACTTAAGCGGCGGTCCCGGGCCAGGCGCGCCAATGCCAGCGGGCAGGTAATCCAGGCGAAGGCTTTTTTGGCCGAGCGGACCGGGAAGGCCAGCAGTTTGCCTTCGCCGATCAGCAGTTTGCCGGCCCGGGCATTTTTGGGATCGTTGTCTTTTCCGAACAGCAGCTCTGCATCGCTGTCGCTGCAACGTTTACCCTGCTGGTCACAGTCATTGCTCCAGAGGTCGGCGAGCACGCCCTTGAGGCTGCTGCCGGGGATGAGCGGGTAGCCGCTATGGCGTTCGCGGGTGACAGTCAGATCGACGATTCCGACTGAGGCACCGGCGCCGACGTGGAGAGGGGACTGAGTGAACAGGGTCAGAATGGCTTGCTGCATGATATTGCTCCTTTGATTGGTCTTAAACCGGGGTTATTTTGATTACCAGGTATAATGTCCTACTGAACAGACTCCCAGGCCGAAGCCTTTTTCGCCAAACACCGTTGACCGGCGATTGATCTTATCGTGTTGTCCCTGCCAGGACAGTGCGTCCCAGAGCAAGCTGGCGTTCTGCTGGCTGTCGCACTGGAAGAGATATACCGATCCGGCCGGTACGGCGGCCAGGGTTGGCTTCGGGCCCTGGAATGAATCCCAGCCCGAAAAGTACTGGGGCTTCCCCACCCGGGCTGCGATCAGCCTGGCCTGGATGGCGGGCAGCTCCTGTCGGCGTTGGCGCCACAGCCGGCGGTCTTCGCCGGGCCGGCGGGCGGAATCCGGACCGGTTGCGGGCAGGAGCACACGGCCATCCTGGGGGTTGATCCAGGTCGGCAGCCATCCACCCGGGTGTTCCTGGTGGCCATTGTTTTCGGCGGCTACGATATGGGGGAAGACCGCCGGGCTCAGCAGTGTCCAGCGCAGCAGTCGGAAATCTTCATCCGGTTTCGGGATGGCGGGCAAATGCCAGTTGCAGGATTGGGAATAGACCACGCCCTGCTGACCACCCAGGATAAGTGCGAGCCCATTTTGCAGCTGTAGTTTATCGAGCACGTCGACCTTGGTGCGGTCTTGCCCCGGGCTGGTCTTGGGGGTAATCTGACAGTCCAGCTGGCAGGCGAGGCTGACATCGTGGCGCAGGCGCAGGTATTCGGCCTGATAGAATTCCTTGTCGCGTGCGGTACCAGTTTCCGGATCGATGGCGATACCGATATTCCTTTCCAGGTCGTAGAGTTCATTTTTCTGTACCGTGATGGTGGCGGTTCCCTCCAGATACTTCTGGTATTCATCTTGGGACAGCCAGGCCGGCAATGCTTCCTTGCTGAGTGCCGGTGCGGAGAACGCATATTTCAGTGGTTGGGGCAGGTTGGTGAATTCTCCCGCCAGCAGTGTCATCGCTTTCAGCAGGGATGTGTCCTGGCCGGAGTCGGGAGCGGTTCCCAGGTCCAGCGGGCAGGGGAAGAACGGCTTGCCAGCTTTGAACGGGAAGGGGCCGATGCTTTGCAGTGCTCCGAAGCGGTCCGAGCTGTCTGGATTTCTGGTCCGCTCGAGGTCTGTTTTTCGATGCTTGAGTCCTTCCCAATCCTGTTGTTCCGGCCAGGTTCGATGCATAGTATGGCAGACAGCATTCCAGAGTTGGTCCGGGCGTGGCCAGTTGCCACCCTGTCCGGCATCAGCGGCGGCCATCGGCCTGGCGTCGCGTAGGAAGAGCAAATCTCTGGGAATGAGCTGCAGACTCTGAGTGGTCATTTCAGTCTTCTCCTCTTTCTCGGTCGATGAAGGCCTGGGTCAGGAACAGCTTGCTGAAGGCTCCGGGAGTATCGCAGGACTGTTGCAGCCAGCATTCTGCCAGGAAGCGGAATTTTTGTTGTTCTGGTCGAGGCAGGTTCTGACCTTGCTGGGTGAGAACGTGGTTGAACTCCTGCAAGTAAATCTCCTGCCAGCCGGGGAAGGGCGTGTCCTGGTATGGTCTGAGCAAGGCGCTCAGGGCGTAGGGGAAAC
>JAAYYJ010000522.1 GCA_012515455.1 Oligosphaeraceae bacterium | reverse complement strand
TTGCCGCCGCTGGCCAGCGGGAATTGCTCCACCCTCTCTGTCCCACCCTTATCAAAAACGACTGGGTGGTCAAAATTTGGCGGCTGTGTTCTGGCCTGCAGCTGTATCTGCGGACACAAAGCTGGCAGTACTTCTTACCTGCGCATCCGCTTGGAGAAAGATTGTTCTTCCCGGTTAAAAGGATGGAAACTCCAAGAGTTTTCAGGTAAATGCATTTTTGCCCTGCGATGGTGTCAGATCGGCATTTTTTTTCTGCGCCATTTGGCGGCTGTGTTCTGCCCTGCAGCTGTATCTGCGGACGCAAAGCTGGCAGTACTTCTTACCTGCGCATCCGCTTTGAGAAAGATTGTTCTTCCCGGTTAATAGGATGGAAACTCCAAGAGTTTTCAGGTAAATGCATTTTTGCCCTTGCGGCCGTACCGGAATCGGTTATTTTTCCCCTGCGCCATTTCGGTGGGCTCTCAGCCCACCCAACCATGGGGGGCCCCCATCTCCGTTAAGGACGTGCGCGCGAGGGCCAGAGCCGGCCGGGGGCGGGAGGGGAGGGATTACGAGGCATGCCGCCTGGATTGGCCTGGACGGCGGCCCCGGACGGCGGCGCTGGGCGGGGGCCAGAGGCCATGACTGCCGCCGACCGGGGCTGGTGCTGCTGGGGAGGACGGATTTTACCTCGGTGTCTGCTGTCTGGGCCTGTCTTTCTGTCAGTCTGATGAGCTGCCCGGAGGAGGGCGGTTTTGCTCCGGTCCAGAGCCACGCTGTTGTTTTTTGCTCCACTAACGGTTATATTATCAAAACGACTGAAGCAGCGGCCGGGCAGGCCAGCAGAGACAAGCAATGCGGAGACTCCACCAGTGAGCACCCTGATTTTTGGCCTGAATATGGCCTGGAAAATTTTATTCATCGTATTTTTTTTCGGCTTCTGCATTTTCATCCATGAGTTCGGTCACCTTCTGGCCGGGCTGTGGCGGGGGCTGCATGTCGACAAATTCTCCCTCGGCTTCGGAAAAAAGATCTGGGGGACTACGATTCGCGGCGTGGAGTACGTGGTCAGCTGGTTGCCCTTCGGCGGCTATGTGATGCTGCCGCAGCTTGAACCCGGTGCCGAACCCGAGAGTCTCAAGGGTGAAAAACTCCCCCAGTGTTCGCCGGTGGACCGGATTGTCGCGGCGGTGGCCGGGCCGGTCTTCAATCTGCTGTTCGGCTTTTTGCTGGCCAGCGTTATGTGGGCGGTCGGAGTCTGGGAACCCGCCCCGGCCCAGTCCTGCCTGATCACTAAAGTGCCGCAAATCCTGCCCCTGTACAAGGATGGTCTGAAGATGACCGACCTGGTCCTGGCGGTCAATGGCCAGGCGGTGTCGACCCCGGATACCTGGGATGTGGTCAGTGAGACTCTGCCGGCGGACAGCGGTACCCTGCTCCTGAGGGTGAAGCAGAAAGAGCAGGAACTCGAGCTGTCCTATGCGCCAGTGGTGAATCCGGAATGGACCGCCGGGTTGCGGCCTGGTTTTCGGATCATCGCCGTCAATGGCCGTTCCTTTACCCAGGGTGTCGAAGAAGTGAGCATGGAATATGTTTACAAGAAGGGCCAGAATGTTACCCTGAGAGTCATTGACAACGCCGGTCAGCAGCGCGACATCACTTATCCGCCCGCACCCAATCCGATGATGGAAGACCTGGGAGTGCCCTTCTTTACCGCCAGCAACCCCGTGGTTGTCGGTGCAGTGCTGCCGGATTCCGTTGCGGCCCGGCAGGGCCTGCAGGCCGGAGACCAGCTGCTGGCGGTCAATGACCGCAATGTCGCCACTGCCGCAGAGTTCACCCGCAGCCTGGTGGACTTGTCCGGACAGAGTCTGAACTTGACTGTGAACCGCAAAGGCCAGGAGAAAGTCCTGGCTGACCTGCAGATGCCGCCCGGAGAACTGCCCACCGCAGCCGCCCTGGGACTGGCTTTCAATGTGATGGCCAAGCAGGCCGCGCCAGATTCGCCCGCCGCCCGGGCCGGCCTGCAGCACGGCGACCGCCTGGTCAGTGTGAATGGCCAGGACATCATCGATGTGCGGATGTTTATCGACACCATCAAGAACAGTGACGGACGGGCGCTCACGCTGTTGCTGTACCGCAGCGGAGAATTGCTGACAGTCGTGCTCCAGCCGGAAAAAACTCCGGCTGAGGAGGGCGGCGTGTACCGGATTGGCTTGGAACTGGCCGGCAGCGATCCCAAGATTATCGGTCACCCCAATCCCTGGCAGCAGTTCAGCAACGTCTTTACCCAGACCTACCGGACCCTGGGGCTGTTATTCTCGCCCCTGGGGAACCGCCTGAAGAGCCTGACCTCCGGGCAGGAGACCGAGAGCTCGGAAACCCAAATCCAGGTCAAGCACCTGAGCGGACCGCTGGGCATCCTGCTGATGCTATGGTACAAGCTGAAATTCGAGGGACTGCGGGGGGGGCTGTCATTCATTATCCTGATTTCCTTCAGCCTGGCGATGTTTAATCTCCTGCCCCTGCCGGTGCTCGACGGCGGACATATCGCCTATGCGGTGCTGGAACTGATTATCCGCAGACGCCTGCCGGTTAAGCTGGTCTCAATACTGCAGAATGTCTTCGCGGCTTTGCTGATCGGGC
>JAAYYJ010000521.1 GCA_012515455.1 Oligosphaeraceae bacterium | reverse complement strand
GACAAAGTACTGCTGCGCCTCAGTCTGGCTGCCGGCAGTGGTGACAGTGAGCACTTCTGAGGAGACGCGTTCCCGTGGCTTCAGCAGATCCTCCGCGGCCAAATCGAGGTTGGTATGGAATTCGAAGGCCGGCTGGCGGGAATCGACCCGGAAGAAGTATTTTTTCCCCGGCTCCAGTCCGGTCAGGCTGACATTATGGTAGCATCCGGCGGAATACGCATCCCCGGCTTTTTGTCTGCATTTCTCGTCTTCACCCCAGGCCAGCTCGCTGCTCACACCATCTGAGCTGGTCCACCATTCGACATTGACAGTACTGCTGGTCACGGAATGGATGTTCGGCCCGAAGATTTTGGTCGGTCGCTGCGACGTCAGGCGGTTGTATGGCCCGATCGGCCTCAGGTCGCTGGCGCGGCCATCGAACTGCCAGTGGTTGACCAAGGTGAAATCACCCTGGTCAGGGTTGCGGAACTCGGGGCGGATAGAAAATGCCTTGTCATCCCCGGCGGGCGGTTCGGCTGCGGCATACGCATTGTTGAAAAGCAGTACCCCGGACTGTGCCAGACCTGAGAGAGCACCGGCAAAAATATTGTCCCGGACCACGGCTGCGGCTCCGCCGAGCGAGAGCGGTTGCTGGAGGCTGGCGGCGAAGGCGTTGTGATTCAGAGTAATCTCCACCAGACCGGCGCGGAGGCGGTCGCCGGGAGATTGGGCCTGGTCCTGCGCATTCTGCCAGGATGCCGGCTCCGCCAGGATGGCGACCGGCGCGGCGGCGAAGCCGCAGCGGGAGACCTCGCAGTTGCGGCCCAGCAAGCGCAGACCGGCTTGGGCGTTGCCGCAGAAACTCAGGCCTTCGAGTTTCACTTCCTGGCCCTTGACCGTGAGGCCGGTGCCCCCGCCCCGGAAGATCACCGGTCCGGTGCTGCCGCGTTTGCGCAGAGTGACTTTGCTGGCTGAGACTTCCTGGTCGGGGGGGTACTCTCCCGGCAGCAGATACACCGTGGTGTTGTCTTTGAGGTTCTGCAGGGTGCGCCAGGGGGACCGGAGAGAGCGCCCGTCATTCTCGTCTTTGCCCTCGGGGCTGATGAAGAACACATTTTTTTGGTCGGGCAGCCCGCCGCTGATTTTGCTGTCCCCTTGTGGGCGGTAGTCCATATTGTCGATATCGGCCAGGTTTTCCCGCAGGTCTAGTTTATTTTTCGTCAGGACCAGCATGGTAGGGTCATTGGGGTTGTAGCCGTTGTAGCGGCAGACGTCTGTTTCCGGCAGTTTGCTGTGCAGTCCTCCCAGGCAGACGTTGTTCCGGGTGCGGGAGTTGATGCCGGCCGGCTTGATCCAGATGTCGCCCTTGACCTGGTCCCAGGAAATGCAGTTCTCAATCAGGCAGTTCTCGGCCAGACCGCCATAGAAGCGGATGCCGTTCTGACTTGACTTATAGGTCAGGCAGTTGCGGATAACCGAGTTCTTGGCCGGTCCGAAACAAATGATATTGCCGCCCGAACCGCAGAAATGCGAGCCGTTACCCATGGCCACGCAATCCTCAATCACGGAATTGTTGGACCGGCTGTAGCCGATGCCGCTGCCGTTGAGATAAGCCTGGCAGTTGCGGATGATGCATTTCTCTCCCCCAGACAGATACAGCCCCCAGCGGCCGTTTCGGCCGGGAATGCCGCCATTTTCATTGCAGTTGAAGCCGATGAAAGTCAGATTCTCAATGATGATATTGCACAACCCGACCGCGCTGTCTGCGGGCCGCAGCAGCAACCCGAAATTCCGGTTCACTGATACGCGCAGGAAGTGCCGGTCGGGGGCCTCGGCATCGGAAGTGACTACGTACAGCTTCTTGTTGTCCTGGTCGTGGAACCAGGCCGCGCGCTTGTTCTCCAGAGCTTCAACTGATGCACTCTGGACATAAATTTCCAGGTTGTTGCACTCGTTGACGCTTTCCACGGGCAGGTCCCAGTCACCGGCCCAGACGAACTGCAGGCCTGCAACAGGGCTGAACTGGGGCGGAGCCTGATCGCCGCGAATCAATACCGTGCCGGGAATCTCACCCCGGATGGTGGTAGTCTTGTCCGGCGAAGCCGGGAAATTAAACGCATTGTCGCCGTAATACTCCCCGGGAGCGATGTTCAGGGTATCACCGGCCTGCATGGCCGCCAGGCCACGGCTGATGCTGCGGAATGGCTGCTCGCGGCTGGTGCCGGCGCTATCGTCACTGCCGGACAGACTGACGTAATAATTATCCGCCAGGATTGCGCCGGTGCAGAGAAGGCAGATGGCAATAGTGCGGGAAACTGTACTCATGGTGGTTGACCTCGCGGGGTGGTTTTGCTGCTGGCGAAGAAAGAAAATGCGCCCCGGCGGTCGGCATCCGGGGCGCATTCGGGAGGGCTATTTCCAGGCCGCGGGGTCCAGCCCGATGGGCTGCCCGTCAGCGGCTTTCTGGCAGGCCGGATTGCGGGGGAAGAAATCCGCGGCCTCAAGCGGCGCGAATTCCTTGGCGGAGATTTTCTTGTACTCCAGCTCCTGGTGTTCCTTGCCGAGGCTCTGCCAGCGTTCCTTCCAGTCTGCGATGCTGGTGAATGAAATCATCTCCGGCAAGGCGGGCACATCGGGATTGGCGAAGAAGCTGGTGGATTTCCGCCCGCTGAGTTTTTCATATTCCGACAAAGTGAACGCCTTGTCGTTGCTGGAATTATCGGCCAAGCGGTTGGGCCGGATGAAAGCCTTCAATTCTCCCGGTATGCGGGGATAGATGCAGTTGTAGTTCTCGGTAATGGGCTCCAGATAGGAGACATTGAAGGGTGCCGCGCCCAGTTTCTGCAGGGTGCCGTCGAACAGCAGGTTATGGTGCAGGTTCGCTTTCTGATGCGGCAGATTGTAGACCGCAATAGCACCGATCTGGGTGATATAGGCCACGCAGTGGGAGACTTCCAGATCCGGGCACTGATAGAATACCAGGCCGTGGAAGCCGCGGGTGTAGAAGCAGTTGCTGACTGACAGGCGGTGGGTCATCCTGGCCGAGAGAGCCGGCGGAGTGTAAACGGGTGAACGACCATCGTAGAAAATTTTGCGGATGCTGATGTCGCTGCCGCCGTTGATGCTGATGGCTCCGCCGGCGATGCCGCCGTAGCTGCGCATGTAGAAGCCCTTGACTACGACATGATGCTTGTTGTTGATGATGAGGCCGCAGGTCAGCTTCTGATTGCTGCCCTCCAGCCAGACTTTTTCGCCCGGGGCATTGCGCAAAGTTAGGGGCCGTCCTGGCTCGCCGCTGGCACGCAGGAAAATCTGCTCATTGTAGGTCCCGGCGCGCAAGAAGACCGTGTCTCCGGCCCGGGCGACCGCCATGGCCTTAGCGACCGTCTGCCAGGGGGCTTCGAGAGTGCCCGCGGCATCATCCGAGCCGCTGCTGGCAACGTAGAACTCCCGCGCTGCCGCTGCTACTGCCGGAGTGGTCGCGGTCAGAATTTCCGAGGACACGCGTTCGCGCGGCTTCAGCAGGTCCGCTTCCGCCAGGTCGCGATTGGTATGGAATTCAAAAGCCGGCTGGCGCGAATCGACCCGGAAATAGTATTTTTTCCCTGCTTCCAACCCGGTCAGGCTGACGCTGTGATAACAGCCGGAAGAATATGCATCGCCGGCTTTTTGGGTGCACTTTTCGTCCTCGCCCCAGGACAGTTCGCTGTTCACACCATCTGCACTGGTCCACCATTCGACATTGATGGTGTGCGGAGTCGCGGAGTGAATCATCGGACCAAAGATTCTGGTAGGTCTTTGTGACTGCAGTCGATTGTATGGTCCGATGGGCCGCAGGTCGCTGCCGCGACCATCGAACTGCCAGTTGTTGACCAAGGTGAAGTCACCTTGGTCTGCAGCGGTGAATTCAGGGGCAATGTGGCAGGCGTTGAGCTCGGCGGCAGGAAGCTCGGCAGTGGCGTAGGCGTTGTTGAAGATGACGAGGTTGCTCTGCGTCAGCCCTTCCCGGCTGCCGGCGAAGATATTGTCCCGGACGATAGCGCTGGCCGTGCCCAGGTCCAGCGGCCGCTGCAGGCTGGCGGCGAAGGCGTTGTGGTTGAGGTCGATCTCCAGTGCGGCCGGGGCCTGATCTTTGCGCCAGGCGGTCGGCTCTGCCAGGATGGCGACCGGTGCGGCGGCAAAGCCGCACCGGGTGATCTCGCAGCCGGGAGCCTGGACGCTGATGGCGGCCCGGGTGCTGCCGCAGAAATTCAGGCCGTCCAGGGTCACCTTGCGGCCCTTGACGGTCAGGCCCACCGCGCCGCCCCGGAAAAGCACCGGTCCGGTGCTGCCGCGTTTGCGCAGTGTCACATTGCTGGCGGAGATTTCCTGGTCCGCGGGGTATTCACCCGGCAGCAAATAAACCGTGCTGTTTTCCTTCAGGTTCCGCAGGGTGCGCCAGGGGCTGCGGATGGAGCGACCGTCATTTTCAT
>JAAYYJ010000520.1 GCA_012515455.1 Oligosphaeraceae bacterium | reverse complement strand
CTTCTCCGGAATGCTGCAGGAATCCATGGGCACCAGCGGTAACCGGGAATCCCGCCTGACTGGCAGCAACAGCTCCGGACAGGCCGGGATAGCCAGAAAATTCAAGAACGGCCTCGAATTCTCCAGTGCCATTTCCGTCAATCTGGTCAAGATGCTGACCGGCGACCGGGCCTCCTTCTGGGGTGTTTTGGGCGATGCCAGCATTTCTGTGCCCCTGCTGCGGGGAGCGGGTGAATTTATCGTCCAGGAGCCGCTGCGGCAGGCGGAACGCAATCTGCTCTATGCGGTCCGGGAATTCGAACAGTATAAAAAAGATTTCGCCTACAATATCGTCCAGTCCTATCTGAATACCCTGCAGGCGGCCCAGAGAGTACGCAATCAGGCTGAGAACTATAAACGGGTGGTGGCCTCAACCCGGCGCTCCCGCCGCATGGCCAACGCCGGGCGGCTGCCAGAATACCAGTTCGACCAGGCGGTGCAGGATGAATTGCGCGCCCGTGATTCCTGGATTTCGGCTTGTCAGAGCAATGCCAACAGCCTGGACAGCTTCAAAATCCTGGTCGGGTTGCCGACCGATGCCCAGATCGTACTGCAGGAACAGGAGCTGGCCAACCTGGCCCTGGATTTGCAGGCACTTACCACCGGCAAGCCACCAGTCGATTACAGCGGCGAAATCCCCCCCGCAGACGCCGAGGTGATTTTGCTTGAGCCGGACGACAGCAACGCCGGCAAATACGAAATTCAAGATGTCAAGGCCATCGCCCTGGCGTTTCAGCAACGGCTGGACCTGCAGACCCTGGCTGATCGAGTCGCAGATGCTCAGCGCAAGGTTCTCATCGCTGAAGACGCCTTGCGGGCGGAATTGACCCTGGGCGGCTCGGCTGCGGTCGGGCAACGACGCTCGTATTCCAACACCCGCCAGAACAACGCCGAATTCAATACCCGGGCCGGATCCTATTCCGGACTGCTGACTTTGGACCTGCCCTGGGAACGCACCCGGGAACGGAACGTGTACCGCGAGAGTTTACTGGACCTGGAGGCGGCAGTACGTTCGCTGCAGAGCAAGGAGGATGAAATCAAGCTGGATATCCGCCGGAATCTGCGCATGCTGCGGCAGTATCGCGAGACCCTGATCATCCAGAGTCAAGCCGTGACTCTGGCCGAACGGCGGGTCAAGAGCACCGACACGCTCCTGCAGGCCGGCAGAGCCGAAATCCGCGATTTGCTGGAAGCCCAGGGAGCATTGCTCTCAGCCCAGAATTCCCTGACCGGAGCGGTGGTCAGTTACCGTCTGCAGGAATTTGATCTGCAGCGCAACCTCGGTGTCCTGACCGTATCAGCTGAGGGCCAATTGCAGGAATTAAATTTACAGGAATACAAGTAGTTTTCACCTCCGGCGTCGGCGGGCCAGAAAACAGAGGAAACATTCGATGGCGAAGAAATCACGGAAATGGTTGTGGATTTTATGGTTGTTACTGTTGGCCGGCCTGGTGCTGGCCTGGCTGGCGCTGGAGCGCAGTCAGAAACAAAATGCCTCCTCCGCTGAGGAGCTCTACATCGAAGTCCAGGAAGGCCCGCTGGTCATCAATCTGCTGGAGTCGGGGACGATTAAACCCCGGGAGCAGCTGATTATCAAAAGCGAAGTCGAGGGCAGGTCGACTATCCTGTCGCTTATTCCGGAAGGCACCCGGGTCAGCAAGGGCGATCTGCTGGTCGAGCTGGATGCCTCCTCGGCCCAGGACAACAAGGTCAATCAGGAGATTACGGTCCAGAACGCCAACGCCTCCTTTGTTGAGTCCAGTGAAAACCTCGAGGTAGTAAAGAACCAGGCCAAAGCCGATACTGATCTGGCAGAGCTGAATCTCAAATTCGCCATTGAAGACCTGCGCAAGTACAAAGAAGGAGAGTACCCCAAAACCGTTAAGGAGTACCAGGGTAAAATTTTCCTGGCTGAGGAGGAACTCCAGCAGGCCCAGGATGAACTGAAATGGTCAGAGACCTTGTACCAGGAAAAATATCTCTCTGAGACCGAATTGCGCTCGGATCAGCTCGCCTGTCAGCGCTGCGAACTGGCGCTGCAGACCGCCAAAGCCAATCTGGAGCTGCTGGAAAATTATACCTACAAACGCCAGATTGATGAGCTCGAGAGCGACGTCTCCCAGTCGCAAATGGCCCTCGAGCGCATCCGCCGCAGTACTCGAGCGAAGGTCGTGCAGGCCGAAGCGCAGCTGCTGGCCAGAGAGCTGGAATTGAATCGGCAGAAACAGCGTCTGGAGAAATTCATCCGGCAAATCCAACTCTCCAAAATTTTTGCTCCTGCGGACGGTCTGGTGATTTATGCCACCAGCGCCCGCAGTGACTGGCGCAGAAATACCGCCCCGCTGGCGGAAGGGCAGGAGGTGCATGAGCGCCAGGAGCTCATTTACCTGCCGACCGCCAATACCTTCGTCGCGGAAGTTAAACTCCATGAGACGAACCTGAAAAAAACTTACCTCAATTTGCCGGTACGTTTGCGCGTCGATGCCCTGCCGGGACAAATCTTTACCGGTAAAATCTCCCGCATCGCACCGCTGCCGGACCCACACAGCATTTTTATGAATCCTGATCTGAAAGTCTATAACACCCTCGTGACCCTGGAAGGGGACACCACCGGGCTCAAATCGGGCATGAACTGCGAGGCAGAAATCATCGTTGAACAACACGACAAGGCAATGTATATCCCGGTCCAATCCGTACTCCGGGCCAGCGGCACGCCGATCGTATTTGTCCAATCAGCTCAAGGACCAGCCGTAAAGCGCGAAGTCCAGATTGGTCAAGACAACAACCGCATGGTGCATATCCTGGGCGGCTTGAAAACAGGTGAAAAAGTACTCCTGGCACCGCCTTTGCAGGAAGCCGTGTCCATGCGCTCGCAGGACGAAGTACTGGAGGTGAGCATCCCCGCCCGCCAGGAGGTTGCCGAACCAGCCCCGGATAAACCAGCCAACTCAGAGGACAACAGCAGCGAGAACAGCGGCGAGAACAGCGGCGGGCGCGGCCGACGTCAGCGCCCGAATCTGACCCCGGAACAGCGGCAGCAGCTGCAGGAACGCATGGCCAACATGAGCGAGGAGGAACGCGCCGCCATGCGCCAGCGCCGCCAGCGCCGCCCCGAAGGCGTACCCACAGCCAGCCAGACTCCGGCACAGGAGCCCGCCCCCGGAAAATGAGCCTTCACAGCAACCAAAATTATGGCAAATAATTCTCCAGAATATGCGGTCCGATTTGAAAATCTGCAGCGGACATACATCATGGGCACTCAGGCGGTCCATGCCCTGGCTGGGGTAACCGCGCACTTCGAGAAGGGCAGCTTTTGGGCCATTATGGGCCCCAGCGGGTCGGGAAAGAGCACCATGTTGAATATCCTGGGCTGCCTGGACCGACCGACCGGCGGGCAGTACTTTTTGAACGGACACGACATCAGCTCCATGAATGACAACGAACTGAGCGACATCCGCCTGAAGTACCTGGGCTTTATTTTCCAGAGCTTCAATCTGATCCCGCAGCTCACCGTGGAAGAAAATATCGCCCTGCCGCTGTATTACCTGGGCTGGCCTGAACAACAAAGCAACGAGCGGGCCCGCGAACTGGCCGCAATGGTCGGCCTGGAGAAGCGCCTGGAGCACCGACCGACGGAATTGTCCGGCGGACAGCAGCAGCGGGTAGCCATCGCCCGGGCCCTGGCTAACGACCCGGTATTCCTGCTCGCCGATGAACCGACCGGGAACCTGGATTCCAGCACCAGCAAGGAAATCATCAACTTGCTGACCGAATTGAACCAAAACGGCAAGACTATCATTATGGTTACGCACGAACCGAATATCGCCAAATTTGCCCAAAAACGTCTATTCATGCTCGATGGACTGGTGGCCAAGATCGAAGGATAACCCGATGCTGCTTTTTGTCAACCGTTTTCTGCGCGATCTGCAGCTGGGGGTGAAAAACCTGCTCCTGCACAAACTGCGTTCCTTCCTGACGATGCTGGGGCTGGTCTTTGGAGTCGGCAGTGTGATTGCGATGCTGGCTGTAGGCGAAGGGGCCAGCATGGAAGCCCTGGAGCAAATCCGCAAGCTGGGCAGCCGGAACATCATCATCACGGCCCAGAAACCCGCTGAGGAGCAGGGGGCGACCAATGTGAATTCGTTTATGAGCATCTATGGCTTGCTCTACGAGGACGTCGACCGCCTGCACGAAACCATCCCCAGTCTGCAGCGCATTGTGCCGGTCAAAGTGATGCCTAAGGAAGGACGTCTGGGGCAGCGCACCATGGACCTGCGGGTGGTCGGGACCAGCCACGAGTGGTTCCAGCTGGTCTCCCGACCGATCATTGCCGGCAGGGTCTTTGTGCAAAATGACGTCACCCAAAAGAATACCGTCGCAGTGCTGACCGAACATGGCGCCCGCAGGCTCCTGGCGACCAAGGCCGCCGTCGGTGAATCACTGCGCATCGGCAGCAATTATTATGAGATCATCGGCATTGTCCAAAGCGAGAGTGCCAGCGAGGGGACGATGCAGACGCCGGATCAGCAGACCGATGCCTACATTCCCCTCAGCGTCGCCAAAGAGCACATCGGCGATATCTTCACCCAGAACAAATCCGGCTCCCGCATCCGCGAACAAGTCGAACTGCATCAGCTGATTGCAGAAGTAGTGGATGAGAAGAAGGTCGAGGCCACGGCAGTGGCTATCGAACACCAGATGTCTCTGTACCACAGCAAAAAAGACTACAGTATCAGCGTGCCGCTGGCGTTGCTCAAACAGGCAGAGGCGACCAAAAAAATCTTCAATACCGTCTTGGGAGCCATCGCCGGCATCAGCCTGCTGGTCGGAGGCATCGGGATTATGAATATCATGCTGGCCAGCGTCACCGAGCGCACTCGCGAAATCGGCATCCGCCGGGCCATAGGCGCCAAACAGCGTCAGATCATCGCCCAATTTCTGATCGAAACCGTGGTGCTATCATTCAGTGGCGGGCTGATCGGCATCGGGCTGGGACTCTTTATCCCCTGGCTGATTACTCAGATTGTCAACATGCCCACCGTAGTCAGCCTATACAGCCTGGTGCTCTCACTGGGCATCAGCGTCAGCGTGGGAATCATTTTCGGCATCTACCCCGCAGTCAGAGCCGCTAAGCTCGACCCCATCGAAGCACTCCGCCACGAATAAGCGAAACTGCGCGCAAAGCACACGCCTGTTTCATTGACGTTTTGGCAAAAAAACGTAATTACCAGGACAAAAAATGCGCCCCGCAATTGCATAATGCGATTTTGCGTATACATTATCTTCATTAATTTTAAGCTTTGTTTTTTGCCAGCTTGGCCCCGAGAGGGGGTGAATCAGTATGCCATCAGAGATTAAATGCCGTAAAAGTGAGCCCGTCGAGCGTGTCTTGCGCCGTCTGAAGAAGAAGATGGACAAGGAAGGCACCATGAAAGAGCTGCGCAATCGCCGCCATTTTGAGAAGCCCAGCGAAATCAAGCGCCGGGAGAGCAAACGCTCGCACTGATCATCTGCAAGCCGTTTCCGCCAATCGAAGCGAACAGGGTGTGAATTCTGTTCGCTTTCTCTTTTTGTAGAGATAACCAGCAGAACCCAGACTCGACTTCCCCGCGTATGAAGATTGCTTTTGATAACGAAAAATATCTGACCACCCAGAAAACGGCTATTTTTTCCCGGGCGAGCAGCGGTGCCGGGCGCTTGTACCTGGAATTCGGGGGCAAGCTCAGCGGTGATTCACACGCGGCCAGGGTGTTGCCCGGCTATGATCCCGACGTCAAGATTCGTCTCCTGCAGCAGCTCAGCGAGAAGGCTGATATCATCATCTGCATTCATGCCGAGGCCATTGAGCACAAAAAAATCCGGGCTGATTTGGGGATCACTTATGACAACGCCGCCTTGAAGCTGATTGATGACCTCCGGGCT
>JAAYYJ010000519.1 GCA_012515455.1 Oligosphaeraceae bacterium | reverse complement strand
TTCCAGGAGTACGACCTGCTGGCGATGCCAGTGGTCCACAACGAGAACCGCATTGTCGGCATTATCACCATCGATGACATCGTGGACGTCATTGAAGCGGAGAATACCGAGGACATCGAAATCATGGCCGCCCTCCATCCCTCGGAGGGCGAATATCTGAAAACCGGCATCTGGAGGCTGGCCCGGAACCGTATCCTCTGGCTGCTGGTGATGATGATCTCCGCGACCTTCACCGGCGGCATTATCGGACACTACGAGACCCTGCTGCAAAATGCCGTGATGCTGGCCATCTTCATCCCCATGCTGATGGATACCGGCGGCAATTGCGGCGCACAAGCCTCGACCTTGATTATCCGCGGCATGGCGGTCGGCGAAATCCAGCTGCAGGACTGGGCCCGGGTGCTGCTGAAAGAGCTTGGAGTCGGTGCCATCGTCGCCTTAGCCCTGAGCCTGGTCAATCTGCTGCGTATCACCATCTTCACCGCATCCGACTTCCGCATTGACCTCGTGGTGACCATCACCCTGTTCATCACCATTATCTTCGCCAAAATCATCGGCTGCTGCCTGCCTCTCTTCGCCAAACTCTGCAAGTTCGACCCCGCCCTGATGGCCAGCCCGCTGATCACCACCGTGGTGGATGCCTTCGCCCTGATTATGTACTTCTCAATGGCCAGCTTGCTGCTGTAAGCCGCTTGCAGATCATATTCCCGGGGATATATTACTCTTTTTCCTTTGCGTGGTTGTCAGCCGGTTGCTGATCTTTGCCACGCTCAGGATTTTTCCGCAACTATATTGCAAGGACACATATCATGCCTGCAAACAACGAAATTGGCGCCAAAATCCGTGCCTTGCGCGAGTTGCGCCAGGTCAGCGTGGAAGAACTCAGCGAACGCTGCCATTTACCGGCCCGACAGATCAGCAAGATCGAGGCGGGGGAGATCGCCGCTTCTCTGACCCCGCTGCTGCAGATTGCGCGCGGCCTGGGTGTGCGCCTGGGCACCTTCCTGGATGACTCTGAATGTTCCGGCCCCGTGCTTGCGCGCGGCAATGAACTGGGCAAGACCGTGCGCTTCGCCGGTTCCGGCGATGTCCAGGGACTGGCTTTTCACCCCCTGGCGGCCAATAAAAGCGACCGCAACATGGAGCCCTTCATCATTGATGTGCACCAGCCGGCCAACGCCCAGTTTGAGGTCTCCAGCCATGAAGGCGAAGAGTTCATTTATGTGCTTTCCGGCGCCATAGAGGTGGTGCATGGCAAGGAGCGATACCTGCTTCAGGCTGGCGACAGCATCTATTATGACTCGATTGTCCCCCATCACGTGCATGCCGCAGGCGCTGCAGACGCCAAGCTTCTGGCCGTGGTCTACGCTCCGCATTAATGTCCCTGGTCACCCCGGCAGGGCGCGCTCCTGTGACCGCCTCAACTCACCCCCCCATCCCGACCAAACTATGCGCTTCACCGACACCCTGTTTACCGAAAAGACCATCGGCGAATTATTTGACGCTTTGCTGCTTACTCAGCCGGAGCATCCGTTCATCATGTATCCCGACCGCGGTCTAGTCTGGAGTTACGCCGAGTTCTACCGGCGCAGCGACAGCTTGGCCAAGGGGCTGCTGGCCATCGGCATCAAACGCGGCGACCACGTGGGGGTCTGGGCCCGGAATGTGCCCGAATGGCTGACTCTGATGTTCGCCACCGCCAAAATCGGTGCGGTTCTGGTCACCATCAACACCAACTACAAGAGTCACGAGGTCGAGTACGTAATCAAGCAATCGGATATGCATACCATCGCCATTGTCGACGGCCAGCGCGATGTCTCCTACGTAGATGTGCTCAATGAGCTGATTCCCGAGCTGAAAACCCATCCGCGCGGTCATCTGCGCAGCCAGCGTTTTCCGCGCCTGCGCAATGTCATTTATCTGGGGCAGGAGAAAGAGCGCGGGATGTACAGCAGCAACGAGCTCTTCCAGCTGGGCGAAAATCAGAGCGACGAGCAGCTCCAGGCCGCCAAGACCGGCTTGGACCGGCACGACACCATCAATATGCAGTATACCTCGGGCACCACCGGCTTCCCCAAAGGCGTGATGCTGAGTCACCGCAACATCCTGAACAATGGCTTCTACATCGGTGAGCGCCAGGAACTGACCCAAATGGACCGGGTCTGTGTGCCCGTGCCGCTGTTCCACTGCTTCGGCTGTGTGCTGGGCATTATGGCCATCTTCAGTCACGGGGCCACCGCAGTCATGGTCGAGCAGTTCGACCCCCTGCTGGTCCTGGCCTCGGTCCAGAAAGCCCGGGCCACGGCTTTGTACGGCGTCCCCACGATGTATTTTGCCATCCTCAACCACCCCATGTTCAGTATGTTCGACCTCAGCAGCCTGCGCACTGGCATCATGTCGGGATCGCTCTGCCCGGTGGAATTGATGCGCAAGGTGATTGAGACCATGCACATGCCGGAAATCACCATCCCGTATGGGCTGACCGAGGCCTCGCCGGTATATATTATGAGCGGGGTCAATGAGACTCTGGAGCGGCGCTGCACCACCATCGGCACCGTGCAGCCGCATATCGAGATCAAAGTCATCAACCCGGAAACCGGCGAGATTGTCCCGCCCAACACCCCGGGCGAACTGTGCTGCCGCGGCTACAACGTCATGAAGGGCTACTACAATATGCCGGAAGAGACCGCCAAGGCCGTTGATGCTGAAGGATGGCTGCACAGCGGCGACCTGGGCACGGTCGATGAAGACGGCTACTACCGCATCACCGGCCGCCTCAAAGATATGATCATCCGCGGCGGGGAAAATATCTACCCCCGGGAAATCGAGGAATTCCTGATGACCCACCCCAAGGTCGAGCAGGCCGAAGTGGTCGGCATCCCCGACCAGCGCTACGGCGAGATCGTCGGTGCTTTCATCATCCCGGCCAAGAACGAAACGGTCACGCCCGATGACCTCAAGGACTACTGCCGCAAACGCATCGCCTTCTACAAGACCCCGGCCCACTTCTTCATCGTAGAGAGCTTCCCCCAGACCGCCAGCGGCAAAATCCAGAAATACAAGCTCCGCGAGCAGGCTCGGGAAATCCTGGGCCTGGCGGCCGGCAAATAGGCCCGGCCCGACTGGGCAGACCGCACCGCTTCCCGTCCGGACCCGGCAATTATTTTTTGCGCCCGTTGAACCAGTAGTCCATCCGGTAATAATAGATATCCTGATAAGTCTCGCCCGGATGCTGATTGCGGGTCAGCGAGGCGACGTGGCCGTCCAGGAAAGCGGCGTTGGTCACGCTGCCGCCCTGATGCCGGAAGCCGTGCGATTTGGCCTCCCAGTTGGATATATAGGAGTAATTCGCGCTGTCGGGATTGCTGTTGCTGTCCGCAAACAGCATCGCGTTTGAGATGCCGCCCTGAGTACGCGGACTCATCCTCCAGCGCTGAACGGTGAAAGTGGTGGAGGGGATCTGATAGTAATTCATTCCGTAGTGGGTACCGCAGAAAAACCGATTTGTGCCCAGATTGGTCTCCGCCGGGCAACGCAGCATCCCGCTGGGTGTCGCGCGCACCAGGTCGCTGTCGCTGCCAAACAGGACCTTGGTGATATTAGTGCCCTGGATATATCCCAAGGCGACATAGACCCGATGCCATTGACTGGCCCAAGTATTTCTCACATTCAGATACATCATCTCATTGTTGTCATCAAGGTATTGGTGATGAATCAGCGCCAGCTGCTTGAGGTTGCTCAGACAGGTGGCCATATGAGCCTTGGACCGGGCCTTACTCAGAGCCGGCAGCAACATCGAGGCGAGCACCGCAATAATCGCAATGACCACCAGCAATTCAATCAAAGTGAAAGACCGACGCAGGCAAGGGCAGAGTTGTATCTGTGGCATTTCAGTTGACATTGTGACCCCTTCAGATAGCAAACAGCTTGAAGACGGGACCGGGAAAAATCAGGCGGCACCGGCTTAAGATAACTGAGCGGAGTTAATCCCAGGACAGTCGACAAACAACAAACTATACACCCCAGACAAAATAATAAAATCGCAAATTGGCGATTTTTTTTGTCTTTTTGGCTAATAGGAAAACACCGGTTCTGGTCGGCAGGTATCTGGATTTTATGCTTTTTTGTGAGGTTGTCCTTATGGCCAGGGTGGCAATCTGCTGCCGGGAGCAGTTTTGGGAGCAGATTCATCTGACCTTGGCTTGCCATCTGCACCGGACAAGCATCAGAAGCATTCCTGACCGGCGAGCTGCCATGCCGGCGGCGGGAAGAGCAAGCCGGAGGTATCACTTGCCGCAGACCACCGGTCGTGCGGGCTAAATCCTGCCGCGCTGAAAATCACCCGTTTCCAGGGACCGATTTCGCCCGGGGACAAATTTCCGCCGTTTGAGTTGATGGATTCTCTACCCTGGGTTATCTTATGTAAAATAACCTCGTGGATCAGTTGCATTATGGCGATCGCCGACTCCAGTAAAAATACTGCCCCAAATGTTATAAATTGTTAACGTGCGAACTCTGGTGATGAGCACTTGATTGCTTTCAGACTGCCGGATGTAGCAGCGGTTTGAAATTGACCCATAACCGCTCTGGCGCCGGCAACGCCGCTCCCTGCATGAGCACTACCGGATGCTTGACCACCGCAACTACTATGGCCAGGCTCTTTTTCCAGCACCAATCTTCGCACCGTAACCTTTTGAGTGAGTGAGGGCACTGTTGCCATTGTCCCCCTTAAGCGGAGTACTACCGGATGCTTGACCACCGCAACTACTATGGCCAGGCTCTTTTTCCAGCACCAATCTTCGCACCGTAACCTTTT
>JAAYYJ010000518.1 GCA_012515455.1 Oligosphaeraceae bacterium | reverse complement strand
CCCATCTTGAAATAGATGTTCCCGAGGTTGTAATATAGAGGGCCATTGTGTAAAGAAGATTCGGCAATGACCCGCTCGTAACGGGCCGCAGCACGCTGGGTCAATTCCCGGGCCCGGGCCGGTTCCTGCCGGGAAATCTCATTGGCCTGGTGAAAGAACTGCTCGGCTTCCTGACACAGAAAGGCGGCTTCCTGGGTGGATAACGGCTCTGCAACTGCCGCCAACATCACCCCGCCGTTCAGCAGAAGCAGCAGGAACAGAAAGGTATTGCCTGTCTTCATTTGCCGCGCTCCAATCGTTTGACCGACTCGATGGCCGCCGGAACCAGCTCGGACGGCGCCAAACCGCCGCCACCGGCAAAACGGCTGGCCTCGCAGGAATCCAGAACCGTGCGCAGAGAGGCATAGAACTCAGAGGGGTAATTGCGACCGGCCAGAAGCTTTTCCAGGTCCTGATAAGTCACCACCCCGGGCGGGAGCTGAAATTTTGCCTGGAAGTAATCCTGCAGGATGACAAATACTGCCTTGGCACTGTCCTCGCCGCCGCCGCGCAGAGCTCGCAAGGCCCGCAGGCATTTACCTGCGGCCCGGCGGGCGGCCATGGCCCGCGGGTTGGCATGGTGGGCGCGGTACAAAGTGGTCAACGACAGCAAAAACAGCCACACCCCCGGTGCCGCGGCCAAAGCCAGGATGGTCACCGGCTGGCTCAGCCAGCGCCGCGGGTCATGGCTCTGGGCCGGCAGCAATTTCTCCACTTCATAATTATGAGCAATGCCGGCCTCGGAGAACTCCAGCTCCTGCCCCACGGGTGAATCCGCCTGGGGGCCGGACGATCCCTGCGCATCCTGGACCGTGACCTGCCGGGCAGCCGTGACCGAGATGGGGATAGGCTGGGATCGGGCGGTCTCATACTTGCCCGTGCCGGTATTGAAGTAGCTGATCTCCAACGCCGGTATCGCCGTGACATCAGGATTGCTGGCCCGCAGGGTGCGCTGGAAAACCTTGCGCTCACCTTTGATGATCCCTGGCTCGGTACCGGAAATCTTGAAATCCCGGGCTAAGGCCGGCTGATTCTCCAAAGGCGGCAGCCGTACCGGATCGAGGAAGCGCGGGCCGCTGAGGGTTATGTCCATCAAAATTGGATCACCGACATTGACCGCCGTGGGCTCGACTCTTGTCTCAATGCTGCAGCTGCCGATAATGCCGCTGAAGTCCGCCGGCTGATTCTCCTGTGGCAGGGGCTTGACCGTCAGGGTCACCGGTGGGGCAGTCAGGGTCAGCCCCCGGGTGTTGCGCGGCTCAGAGAAGAAAAAATCATCCATGAAGGACTGATTTCGGCGTCCGCCGCGGTTGGGCCGGTTATCCGTGATGGTGCAAGTCAGGGAAGAATCCGGCAAGGCGAAAATTCCTGCCTGTTTGGGAATCAGAGGGTACTCGAAACTGAACAGGATCGACTTCTTCCCCTTATGGGTGACATTACTTTGCAACCCGATCAGGTTCACTTGCTGACGATTGCCGACCCGCTGATACTGCCGTTCCCTACGCCGGTCAATCTCAGGCAGGTACTCGGGGAACGCGAATTCCGACCGAGTAAAAATGGGCAAATCGAAGACGTAATTATGGATTTCCCGGTCGATGTACCAGCGCCAGGTCAGCATCACTGCCTCACCCACATAACATTCCCGCACCGAGGGAACCAGTTCCAGGGACAGGCCGGTGATTTTTTCTGGCTCACTGACCGATATTTGTAAGGCTTGAGTACGCTTGCTCGTGCCATCGACCTTGATGACGATGCTGGGAATGGTCAAGGTACCCAGTCGGGTCGGCGTCAGGCGATAGTTGAATATCGTAACCGTGCTCTGAATCAGGCTGCGACGGCCGTTGACAATTGACAACTGGGTACTCTGACTGCGCTGCGGTGCCTCAGCCTGGACTTGAAAATCACGCATCGGCGGCAACTCCGGCGGTGGGCACTCTTCCTGGGATGTGACCTTGATCTGAAACAGGAATTGTTCGTTCAGATAGACGTCCCTGGACTCAACCCCGACCTGCACTTCCGGGGCAGAATACAGAGAACTGAGACAACCTAAGAAAATGAGTAAAAAGTACTTGATCATAGCGAAATGATTGCGGCTGGAGTGAATTTGCCAGCTTGCCGCCAAAACCGAATTAACCGGCAGGATAATCACCAGTCTTTATCCACCGGCCGAGGCGACTGCTGGCGACGGCGCATCCGCTCGCGCTGATTCTTGCGCTCGTCATCCAGAATTTCCTGGGCATCCTCACTGAGACTGAACTGTTTATCCTCATCAGAGGGTTTCTTTTCCTGACTCGCAGTGTCCTTCGCAGCTGACTGATCCTGACCCTCGCCCTGCTGCTTATCCTCGCCCTGCTGTTCCTGGCCCTGCTGTTTATCCTGGCCCTGCTGCTGCTCCTGTCCCTGCTGTTCCTGGCCCTGCTGCTGCTGGCTCTGCTGCTGCTGTTTCTCCATTTCCTCCTTAGCCTGGCGCAGACTCTTAGCCGCCTCCTGCTGTTCCCTGGCCGCCTGGGCATGTTTTTTATCCTCCAGAGCCTGCTCAGCCGCCTGCTGTTTTTCCTGTGCCTGTTCGAGGTGCTTCTGCACCTGGTCGTCCGGAGCTGCCTGCCGCTGTCCGGCCAGTTCTCCGGTCTCCTGGCTGATTTGTTGCTGTTCCTGCTGCAGACGTTCGCTCGTACCTGGTGAGTTGTCCTGCGTCTGCTCCGCCTGCCGGGAATTGCCGGCGGCTTGTTCCTGCCGGTCCGCCAGCTCCTGCAGTTTTTTCACCTGCTCCTGCATTTTTTTCACCTGCTCCTGCTGCTGTTTCCGCTGCTCCTCAAGCATATTGAGCAACTTTTTCAGCCACAGCCGAGCCACCTTCAGGTTATTTTCCGCCGCCGGCACAGACGGTCGCAAGCGCAATGCCTCCTGGTAAGTGAGAATACTCTTTTCACAAGCTTCCTTGGCTTTGTTTAAATCACTGTCCTCCTGACGACGGCATTCCCGATATTGGGCATTACCCAAGGCCAGCAGGCAACGCGAGGCGAGAATCAAGTCTGGTGGCTGCAGCGCCCGGGCCGCCGCCGCGGCTTGCTTGAACTGCGGCATGGCCTGCTCATAATTCTCCTGCAGAAAATATACCAGCCCTTGATTATAAGCCAGATACGGTGACTCCGGTTCCTCCAGGGCCGCCTGAGTGTAGAAATTCAGCGCCTGCTCATACTGCTTCGCAGCCAAAGCATCATTGCCACGGCGCAGCAGCTGCTCGGCTGATTCGGCCTGGGTGAACCAGGGCAGCAGTAACAGCAGCAGAGAAACCGCCCGCTGCAGCCGGCGACGATCGCTGATCACCGCCAACACGACCAGACAAAGCAGGGCCAGCAGCAAGAACAGCTGGAATTTCTCCTCATAGCGTTCCATACTCTGGGACTCGATCTCACGCTTGGCAGCCGACGCAATCAAATTCAGATAAACCTTGTCCAAGTCGATATTCCCGGTCGCGACCGGCAAATACCGCCCCCCCGGCGTAGCATTGACCATCGCCCGCAGGGTGTCTGAATCCAGACGCGAACGCACAATCTCACCCTGATATTTCAGGACACCACGGCTGCCGCCTTCTCCCGGCACAACTATCGGAGTGCCAGACTCATCACCCAGTCCAACCGCGATCAGACGAATCCCGGACTCGCCTACCGCCTTCGCTGCCTCCAGAGGAAAACTCTCGTGATCCTCACCGTCAGTAATCAGGACAATGTCCTTGTATTGGCGATCCTGACGGTCGAACACATCATTGGCGGCCTTGCGCAGGGCATCACCGATCAGTGTCCCACCGCGAGATACACTGTCGGTGCTGACATCAGACAGCATCATCCGGAAAAATCCGTAATCCTGGGTCAGAGGACAGCGCACCACCGCATTGCCGGCAAAAACCACCAGGGCGACTCTGTCACCCTGCAGCACCTGCAGACAGTCATCGATGGCCAGCTTGGCCCGCTCCAGACGGTTCGGCTGCAAATCGTCGGCCAGCATGCTCCTGGACACATCAAGTAAGAACAGCACATCGCGGCCCTCGCGCCGAATGGTCTGCTGAATCTGATTCCACGCCGGACGGGCCAGGGCCAGGACGATGAACAGCCCTGCCAGAAGCAGCAGCAGCGAGCGCAGAAAACGCCGCCCCGGGCTGACGCTGGCGGTCAGCTTGGGCAGCATCGGTGAGCCCAGCAAAAGCCGCAGCGCCTGGCGGCGCCGGTAAGTCGCATAGAGCAGCATCCCGGCGAACACCGGCAGCAGCCAGAGCAGTTGCAGACGATGCAGATCATACCAGGTCCCGTTCATGGTATCCTCCTGAACAGGGTTGACTCCAGCAGCAGGTGCAGACCCAGGAACAGCAGCGCCAGCATTGCCACCGGTACAAACAGCTCCTTATAATCGACAAAGCGGACCGACTCCACTTCGCTGCGTTCCAGGCGGTCGATTTCCTGGTAGATGGCGGGCAGACTCTCAGAATCAGTGG
>JAAYYJ010000517.1 GCA_012515455.1 Oligosphaeraceae bacterium | reverse complement strand
TGCCGCCGGCTTCCTTGATCCCCAGCACCAGAGGATGAGAAGACAGGCGGCTTACCACCTCCAGGGGGATTTCTTTGCCGGTCCGCCCGGGGACATTGTACAGCACAATCGGCAGACCGGATTGCTCGGCCACGGAGAGAAAATGCCGGTACAGCCCTTCCGAGTTCGGCTTGTTGTAATATGGTGTCACCTGCAAGGTGGCATCAACCCCCATTTTGGCCGCTTCGGAACTCAAGAGGATGGCCTCACTGGTGGAATTGGCGCCCGTGCCGGCAATGACCTGGCAGCGTTTGTTGACCTTGTGGGTCACCGCCTCAATGATCTGCAGGTGCTCTTCGGTGTTGACCGTGGGCGACTCACCGGTGGTGCCGACCGGGACAATGCCGCTGACCCCGGCGGCAATCTGCATCTCCACCAGCTGGCCCAGGGTCGCGAAGTCCACGGCTCCGTTCTTGAACGGAGTGACTAACGCAGTATAACAACCTCGTAATTTCATAATTTGCTCTCCAATATATCTTTTGCCACTTCTGACCGGCTGGCCGGCTCAACACAAACTATAACCTCTGATGGGTTATTCCGCCAGCTGTTTCCGGCTGGCGACGGCAAAAAAAGCATACAGCGTGCTGATCAGCATGCAAAACCAGACGAAGGCGAATTCCCAGTCCCGCCGTTTGACCAGCATGATGTTGACAAACACCGTCAGTACCACTAGCAGCAGCAGTTTCACGGTCACGGGGAAGGCCGGCCAGAGACTCTGGCCAAAATGCCGATAGGGGATGTTGGAGACCATCAGGCAGGAGGACAACAAGACCAGCAGGGCGGAAAAAATGCTGCTGAGGGGGTGGCTGTACATGATCCCGACCAGCACTCCGGAACAAGCCAGCAGGGCTCCCGCGGGTGACGGCAGGCCCTGAAAGACCCCTTTCGGATACTGTCGGGTCGGGCGCAGGAAGCGGTACAGGCGGTAGATCAGGCAGGTGGTGTAAAAGATGGCACACAGTACTGCCAGCCAAGGCGGGACCACGGAGTTGCCGTAGGACAGACCGCGGAAAATTACGCATCCCACAGCCAGGCCGAAGCTGGTGGCATCGGCCACATCATCGAAGAAGGCCCCGCGTTTGGTGGAACCGAATTTGCGGGCCAGGCGTCCGTCGAAGAGGTCAAAGAACTGACCGATGAAGATCAGGACGAACCCCAAGGTGAAATAACTGTGCCGGCAGACTACCCAGGTGGCGGCCAGCCCGCAGAGGAAGTTGGCGAAGGTCAGGGTGTTGGCGTACCAGAAATCAGGGATGACCTTGCAGTATACTGAGAGAAAGGCCAGCAGCACGCAGCTGAAGAGCATGTATCCTACGACATTGCTGTTGATCAGGGACAGGGGCTCGAGATGGTACAGCGCTGTCGCCGACAGTAGAATGGTCACCAGGGCAGTCTTGGCCTTGCCGAAGGAATTCGCGGCTTTCTTTTTGCTGAACAGGCGGGAAAACTGACCCAGGGTATCAATGCCGATAAAGGCCAGCACGCCCCACAGATTAAGACGTACTTCGGGGTGGATACTCTGACCCAGGCTCAAATACAGCAGGCAGGGGAAATACATGCACTTGTCACTCAAGGGGTCCAGCCATTTGCCTTTCTCGGTGCTTAAATCGCAGTTCCGGGCAATGGTGCCGTCAGTGAGGTCGGTAATCATCCAAAATGCAAACCACAGAATGCCGCAGGTCCACAAGCCTTGCGAAATCAGCAGTACGCTCACTGAACCCATCGGGATGCGGATCAGGGAAATGGTATTCGGATGCAGCAGAGCACAGCGCCGGATGAACGCACAGCTCCAGGCCTGACGCGTGAAGTAGAACGCCCCCAGGCGCTCGGCCAGCAGCAGAAGCAAAATAACAATAGTCAGCAGCAATGATTGTGACATGATGGGATGGATAAATCAGGGGTGAAGGATGTTGTTCCGGGACCCGCCGGGGCAGAAATCACAGCTCGGCATGGTCCTCGGACGGGACCTGGCGGCGCCGGGCCCGGACCAGCAGCAGCTTGCGCGGGTCTGCCTCCAGGATGTCAATTTCCAGGTCGTCGGTGACGATATGTTCGCCGGACTGGGGAATCCGGCCTAAGAATGCCATAATGTATCCTCCCAGGGTGTCATAGCCCTGTTCCTCGGAGATATCAAGGTCCAGCAGCTGGTTGACCTCCCAGATCGTGATGCGGCCGTCGTTGACAATGGACCCGTCCGGCTCCAGACCATGGCCATCAGGATTGACTCCCTCGTCCACATCAAACTCGTCCTGGATTTCGCCCACAATTTCTTCCAGGATATCCTCGATGGTCACCACTCCGGCGGTCCCGCCGTATTCGTCCAGGACGATGGCCAGGTGGTTCCGGGTCAGGCGGAATTCTTCCAGCAGGTCACCGACATTCTTGCTCTCCGGGATGAATACCGGCTTGCGGGCGATATCCAGGGCGATGCGTGACTGGCGCAATTTTTCATCGCTGATCAAGTCCTTGGCGTAAACGATGCCGCTGATGGTATCGATAGTATCATGATAAATTGGGATGCGGCTGTGTCCGCTGGCGGCGATGGCCTGCTTGAGGTCCTGCAGATTTGCGCTTTCATCCACTGCGACCAAATCGACCCGTGGAGTCATGACTTCGTGTACGAAGGTCTTGTCCAGGTTCATGACGCCGTTCAGCATGCGCCGTTCGTCCCGTTCCAAGCCCTGGTGGTTGGGCGAGTTGGCCTCGATCTCTTCATCATCCTCCACCAGCGAGAGGATCTCATCCTCTGCGGTGACCTTGTACAACTCGTCGTAGCTGGCGCTCTTGGCCCGGATTTTTTCGATCCAGCAGGACAGCGGGAAGAGCACCGGTGCGAGCACCCAGAAGACCATCCGGTAGAGCAGGAAATTCCAGACCAGGAGCCGGGCGGTGATGGTCAAGCTCAGCACTTCGTTGAGAATCTCCAGGGCGGCAAAGATCAGCAACACCCAGATGCCGCACCAGATATAACTTTGCACCGCCGGCTCGCGGGCGAGTTGCCAGAACAGGCAGCACAGCGTGGCGGTGCAAGACAACAAGGACAGGAAATGGGCCGCCAGTCTGAGCCGCAGCAAGAGCGGATAATCATACTCCAGGCGCTCGGCCAGTGTCTTGGACAATTCCTTGAGCTTGCGTAATTTGGCTTTGTTGAATGTTTCGAGTTTCATGGCCGCCAGGGTGAAAAACACAAACCCGGCGCTGGCTGCCAGCGTCACGGCCAGATGCAGACTAGTACTCATAGGTTCCTTTCTGGGTTGAAGCATAAATCAGGTGCCAGCGTCACGCTCACGCGCAATGCTGACACCACCGGCAGCGCCACAATCTTCTCCTCCGCCCGGCAGTGCCGGCCAAGCAGTTTGTGGGTTCAGAAGGCCGCCACCACATCTAAGTCGTAGTCCTGGGCCAAGGTCGCCAGCAGGCGCTCTTCCGCTGCCCGCATCGATACACACTCTTCAGGCGTAAGATCATCCTCGCCATAGAGATGCAAAAATCCGTGCACTGCATACAGAATCAGTTCCCGGGAACGCGACTGCTGGTACTTCCCGGATGCTTCCACGGCCACCTCGGGACAGAGATAAATCTCCGCCATTACGCAGTCCTGGTCGATGGACATTTCTGGCGCCGGCCCGTTGCGGAAATCATAGGTGATCACATCTGTGGCACCCTGGTGCTGCAAATGCAGGCCATTGAGAGTGGCCATTTCCTGGCGTCCCAGCAGCACGACTTGAATCACGCCTCGCTCGCAGTTGTTTTCGCCTGCCAGAAGCTGCTGGGTCCGGCGCAACAAGGCCAGGAACTGCCGGCGCTGCTGCAAGGCGGGCGCGTGTGGGCTTTTGCGCAGCAAGACTTTCATGGCAACCTCCTGCCCGCAGTCGCAGTCCCAGGATATGCCGGGCGGAAATGGTGCATCTCCAAAATCGTCTTCTGGATGCTCAGTTTGAGAGTCTCCAGCTCGGAGGTGGTGATATCCGCCTGCGCGAATTGTTTGTCAGCCCATTTGTCATCGATAATCGCATTGATCTTGTGCAGAATGGTGTCCGGGGTCAGGGCGGTGTCGGTCTCGCCCTGGACCGCAGAAACGCAGACCTCCAGGAGCGCATTCTGGTCGGTGGTGCCTTTGCGGATGGCCGGAGCCACGGCTGAGACAGCTTTGCGCAGCAGAGACTGGTAATCGGCGGGGCGCCCGACCAGCGACCGCACCGCCGCTTCGCAGGCATCGGCCAGGCTGACAATAACCACTTCCTTCTGCTGCGGCAGCGGATGCTGGTAGCGAAACTCCTGCTCGTCCGGAGCAGATTGCCCCTGAGCCTCGGCCTGCTGCACGGCTTTATGGTAGAAATACGTGATCAGGCTGTTGCCGTGGTGCTGCTCGATGGCCGGGCGGATCGAACGGCGCAAATGATGCTTGTCGGCCAGAGCAATGCCGGCGGCGACATGAGAGCAGATAATCTTGGCGCTGTCCAAAGGCGATAAAGAGTCATGAGGGTTCTCAACTCCAGAAAAATTTTCCGCGAAATAATGCGGTTGGTCGAGCTTGCCGATGTCATGGAACAACGCCATTACCCGGGTCAGGGGGACATTGGCCCGGATGGCTAGAGCTGCGGCCTCGGCGATGGCGGCGACATTCAGAGAATGCTGGTAGGTCCCCGGTGCCTCCTGCTGCAGACGCCTGAGCAGTAAGTGGTTGGTGTCGTTCAATTCCAGCAGGGTGGACAAGGTGACCAGCCCGAAACAGTACTCGAAGACGGGCAGCAGAGCCATGACCAGAATGCCCATCAGCAGCCCATTGGAATAGGATATCACCAGTATGCTGGGCAGAATGGATTGTATTTCCGGCCAGTCCATGCGGGTGTCCAAACAGAACAGGATGCTGGCAATGGTGATGGACAGCCCCAGGGCGAAACCACCGACAATAAAGTTGCGCCGGTCCTTGGCATATTGAAAAAAACCGACTCCCACCAGAGAAGTGAACAGCGACAAGTAGAAGAACTGATATTGGAATATCCCTACCTCGACCTGCAGGGGAACCGCAATCGCAACGACCACCGCGGTGCAAATCGCGGTGCGCCCGCCTAATAAATTGGCCATTAACGCGGGTATCAGAGCCAGAGGCAAAAAGTTGATCAGGTTCTCGGCCGGCAACCCGAGGCGGTGGTACAGGATGACAAAACAATGCACCAGGAAGAAATGCAGCATCAGGGCTATGGCGCTGACCGCCAGGCGCTGCCGGAGGTTGGCGGGAGAAATGCGCACCCGGCAGAGAATGAAGGCAAAACTGGCAACGAAGAACGCCAGCAGCAGTATCCGGATTATATTCTCGCGCCCGAAGTCGAGGTCTTGCCACCACGGGCTGTCCCGGTGCGGATTGGCTGATTCATACGCCTGCAGGATGTCCTGCTCTTCACGTGACAATGCCACCAGGACCTCCCCCGGCGAAAATTGCCGCACCGGCACGAGCACTGCCGCCATCGCTTCTTCCTGCAGGCGCCGGCTCTCCTGGTGCTGATAGCTCAAGGTCGGCTGCCAGGCCGGGTCCGACCAGAAGAGACTCAAATCCAAGGCTGCATGACCGATGCTGCGGGAGAAGCTCTCTTCAATCACTTTCTGAGCGCCAGTCAGGGTCAGGAGGGTCTGGTATCTGCGTTCAAACACACCATCCGGGGAGATGATGCGGGCCCGGCACTGGCAGTCCGCCCGGCCGCAATCCAAAGCGGGCAAATGCTCGTCTCTGATCCCCCCGGACAGAGTCTCACGCACAATTTTCAGCAGCGCTTCGGCAGCTGTGCCATTGCTCAGTATGGTGCGCAGCTCCTGCTCGGCTGGAGGTTGCTCAGCCGGGGGCAGTTTCGCGGGCTCAGCCAGGGCCGCCAGGCGCTGGCGGAAAGCACTCAGGGCCTCGCGCACCTTTTCTTCCTGCAGGACGAAAACCGCCGGCTGTTCCCGGGCCGCCTCCGCCTTGCGGGCCTGGGCCTGCGATAAATCTTTATAGGTAAAGGGATATTTTGCCCGAATGGTCTGGGTCTTGTGCGCCTCCAGCAGCAGAAAACTGGGCTGCTGAGCATGCCGACGGCTGATCAGAACACTGCCGCAGGCCCAGGCCAGAAAAAACAATAAGATGATAAACCCATAACGACGCAGCCAGAACCGGCAGCCAGCAGCCGGAACCACCGCCGGGGCCGGGGACTCCGCTGACGGTAACGGGGGGTCGTCAGGAACTGCCGAAGAAGCAGTACTGCCGGTACCGTGACCGGATTCAGCAGGCTTCTGGTCAGGACCGGACCGGCCTTCATGAACTTTGCTGGTTTTCATACTTGTAGCCGGGCTGTCCGACCAGGGTAGAATGCTGCACCCCGCGGCAACCATGCCCGCGCACCGGAAACGGCTGCCCTGCAGCCAGGCTGGCAAGCCAGTGCTCCCAGTGGGAAGCCCGTGCTCCTAGTTGTATTGCGAGTAGATAATCGCCGCGTTGTGCCCGCCGAAGCCCAGATTGACCTTCAGAACCGCCTGCAAGGCCTGGCGACGGTACGCATTGGGCACGTAGTCCAAATCGCATTCCGGGTCCGGGGTCTCGTAGTTCATGGTGCCTGGGATGATCCCCTCTTGCAGTGCACGCACGCAGACCGCCGACTCAAACCCGCCGGCTGCACCGAGCATGTGACCGGTCTGGGCTTTCGTACTGCTGATCGCAACCCGCTGGGCTGAGGCCGCAAAGGCCAGCTTGATGGCCTTGGTCTCCACTAAATCATTCAAGGGCGTCGAGGTGCCGTGAGCGTTGATGTAGTCGATGTCCGACGCCGCTAACCCGGCGTGCCTTAACGCTGCGGTCATGGCCGCAGCCGCACCGGAACCATCGGCACACGGCGCGGTGATGTGATAGGCATCACAAGTGGCACCATAGCCCCGGACCTCCACCAGAGGCTTCGCGCCCCGGGCCAGCGCATGGGACAATTCCTCCAGAACCAGAATCCCCGCGCCTTCGGCCGGGACAAAGCCGTCGCGGTTGGCATCAAAGGGACGGCTGGCATGCTCCGGGTCGTCATTGCGGGTGCTTAAGGCCCGCATCGAGGCAAAACCGGCTACTCCGAGGGGAATCAAGGC
>JAAYYJ010000049.1 GCA_012515455.1 Oligosphaeraceae bacterium | reverse complement strand
GTCCCGGAGGCCAATATCGGCATCGTGGTCTCGGGCAGCGGCAGCACCCGTGAACATGTGCAGCGTCTCGGGCGCATCCTGCGCCCGGCTCCGAACAAAACTGCCGTCCTCTATGAGCTGGTCAGCACTGGCACCAGCGAACGATATGTCAGCGAACGCCGGAGACAACACCGTGCTTACGAGAGACCTGATTCTCTGCCGCAGCAGAGCCAATAAGCTGTATCCCTGCTTCATCGCCAGCGACCAGCCGGAGCTGCTCTCTCTAGCTGAAGAGCTCCTGGCGGTCTTCCGGCAAGGCCTGGGGCAGCCGCAGTCTGAATTGGAGAATATCCTGAGTCAGCTGCTCTCGGAATGCACCCCTCTGGCCTTGGGCAAAGGACTGCGCAAGCTGCTCATCGACCGCTGTGAATTCAGCGCTGCCGCCGGCCTGGATTACCCCGCCGAGCGGCAGACGGTCCTGACCGCCTCGGCGCGGTTGTGGCGGGAACGCGCCTGGGCCAGCCCTGAGGCCTTCCAGGAAGCCCTGCGGCAGACTGTCGGGGCGGAGCATCCGCTGCTGGGCGGCAACGGGTTGTACTGCGACCATCCCGACCACGACACCCTGCTCTCATTCAAAGACTTGTCTGCACGGCAGTTGCTGGAGCGCTACAACCTCGCCCTGGTGCAGTCTCTGCTTCTGAACACCGGCAGCCTGGAGGTGACCCTGTCCTCGCCTGAGCCGGCCAAACTGCGGCGGCTGTGCCAGTACCTGCGTTTTTTCCGGCTCCTCTGCCGCATCCAGCGGGATGGCAGCAACAGTACCGTTCTGCGCCTGCAGATTGACGGGCCCGCCAGCATCTTCCAGAATGCCCGCAGTTACGGCCTGCAGCTGGCAGCTTTTTTCCCTGCCGTCTGCACCCTGCCCCGCTGGCAGATGCAAGCGGAGGTGCTCTGGCGGGAAAAGCCTGCGCTGCTGCAAGTCGACCAGAGCAGCGGCCTGGTCGGGTACCACCATTTCGGAGCCTATATCCCAGAAGAAATTCAGCTCTTCGAGAAGCATTTCGCCGACACGGTCCCGGATTGGAAGATAGTCGACTGCCCCCAGTTCCTGCCAGGCGAAGGGAACGAGATTATTTTTCCCGACTGCAGCTTTGCCAATGCAGCTGGGCAAATCGTGCACCTGGAATTATTCCACCGCTGGCACTGCAGTTCCCTGCCCCGGCGCCTGCGCTGGCTGGAAGAACACCCCGGCAACGCAATCCTGCTGGGCGTGGACCGGTCATTGCTGCGCGACCAGGAACTCGAGCTGCAGCTGCAGAACAGCGCCTGGTTCCAACAACACGGATTCCTGTTCCACGATTACCCCAGTGTTGGCAAAGTCTTGAAGGGACTAAAGACCATCGGCAACGGCTGAGACAGGAGAGAAAAAGCTTCAAAGCATCGGTATTTACCCGCATACTCTTTGACAGGCCCACCATGAAGCAGCAAGGCGTCTCCATGGAGGAATGCGCCGGCAAGCCGCCGTATTCAGTGCGGGAGCAAGCTCCCGCCTGGCGTCATTTCTGGGCGGTGGCCAAATCACATTTCCGGCTTGACTGGCTGTCCGCCTAAGTCCATAGATTCATTGATGGCCAAGGTCAGGGCGAGGGTCTTGCAGGCGTCGCTGTAGGGCGAGAGGATTTCGTCGGCCGGGATGGCTCCGCGGACGGCATCGATAAATGTCTCGTCGCATTCTTGTCCATAGTCATTCGCGCACTTCCCCTCGATAGTCAGATTGGGGCTGGAGGCAGTATAGTTTCCGCCCAGAGAATAGACCAGCTTGGTATTATCGGGGCAATAGAAATTGAAATCGCCGGCCCCGGGTCCGAAGCAGCCGGTGCTGAAGGTGCCGATCAGTCCGCTTTTGAACGTCAGGATAGTCGAGGAAGCGTCATCGACGTCATACTTCTCGATGCCCTTGACGATGCCGCGGCGGCGGGCCGACTGGACCTGCTTGACCTCACCGAACAAATACCGGCAGATGTCATAATTATGGATGGTCTGCTCGACCACCTGCCCGCCGGATTCGGCCATCTGCCGCCACCACCAGACCATCGGCACACCGCCAAAGCGGTAACAGCTGATGACTGCGACTTCGTGATGCTCGACCCAGTTCTTGACAAAAGGCAGGGTGTCAGTATAACGGCACTGCAGGCCGACGGCGCTGATCAGGTTCTTGCTCTTAATCCCCCGCAGGACCTTCTTGGCGTATTTCATATCCAGGGTCATCGGCTTCTGCACAAACAACGGAATGCCTTTTTCGATGGCCAGGAACTCCATGCCGTCATGTGCACCAGGATGCACACAGACGAACAGCGCATCCAGCTGCTCCTGCTTGAGCATCTCGCGGTAATCGCTGTACGGCGTACAGTTGAAGCGCTCTGCCGTGCGGGTGCGGCGCTCTTCCAACAAGTCGCAGCAGGCCACAATCTGAGCCTTGCCGGGCATCTGCTCAAAATGCTTGAAGTGATACTGCGCAATACCGCCACAGCCAATGAAACCGACGCGTACTTTGTCCATCTGAGGTCCTCGAAATGATGTTATGTTCAGCAAACAGCCGGGAATGACTGACTCCCGGTCAAGTAATAGGCGCAGAAAGCAGCAAGATTATGGCGACCAGGCACCCCGCTCCCACTCGAAAGTACTCATGAAATAATTACCGGCGTAGGAGATATTCAAAGCCGGGCGGGCATTATTCCAGCCGTCATCCCGTTGTGATTTTTTCGAGTAGTGCCAGAAGCAGCGCAGGACTGGGAACAGAGTCGGGTCGTAACCGGAACCATCAGCCTTTCCGCTTTTCAGCTGGTAGTCCTTGAGTTCCGCCCAGGAATAAACACCACTCAAGCCGGAACCGTCAAGGTTCCAGGAACACTGTGCGTCACTCGTTTCATAAAAATAGCTCACCCCGCCGACATCGGTCGGGGTGGAATTGTTGATTCCGCTGTTGCTGGGGTAGTCGTAAGTAGCTTCAAATTGATTTCCATCACCCGGGTGCGGGTCCCATTCGCCATTGTCACTCTTGAATCCCGGGGGGTGATTCGGGCATTGGAAGACTTTTTTGGTGTTGGTATAAACGGGATACAGATTCGAGGCCCAGTACGGGAACCTGTCCTTGTTCTCGTTCCGGTACATTTCCATACCCAGGGAGATTTGTTTCAAGTTGTTGATGCATTGGCTCTGTCGGGCGGCCAGCTGCGCCTTCTGCAGTGCCGGCATCAGCATTGCGGCCAGGATGGCGATGATGCCGATGACCACCAGCAGCTCGACCAAAGTGAAAT
>JAAYYJ010000516.1 GCA_012515455.1 Oligosphaeraceae bacterium | reverse complement strand
GCTGACGTGGCTCCACGATCCAGGCTTTGATGCCGTCGATGCTGAAGACATGGCGGGTGCCGTTATACCATGGTTCCTGCTGATATTCTGCGGGGAAGGCAATTTTCATAGCTGGCAATACCTCTTGCTCATAGTGTATAGGGGGGCTGAAAAGCCGTTGAACAACTCAGGCGAGGTCGCCTAGGTCGAGCTGGCAGACACGGGAGACTTCAGCAGCAGTGGTCAGGCCTTTGCCCACCTTGAGGTCACCGTCCTCTTTCAGGGTCCGCATGCCGTGGCGGCGCGCAATACTGGTGATTTCCGTGCTGTCACTGTGGCTGTTGATGGCAGCCCGTAATTCATCATTGATAATCATCAGTTCGAAGATCGCGACCCGACCGCGGTAGCCGCTGCCCAGGCAGTTGCGGCAGCGCTTGTCATCCTGGCCGGGCACACGCCCCGAGCCATGACATTCCGGGCAGATTTTGCGGACCAGGCGCTGCGAGGCCACGCCCAGCAGGGCTGAGGAGATCAGAAAACTCTCGACGCCCATTTCCATCAGCCGGCTGATGGCTCCGGCGGCATCATTGGTATGCAGGGTGCTCAAGACCAGATGCCCAGTCAAGGCGGCATGGATGGCGATCTCGGCGGTCTCGCGGTCGCGGATTTCCCCGACCAGGATCACATCGGGGTCCTGGCGCACGATGGCCCGCAGGCCATTAGCGAAGGTCAGGCCGATATTGGCCCGGACATGGATTTGGGTCAGGCCGGCGAGCTGGTACTCCACCGGGTCCTCAATGGTGATGATTTTGCGGAAATCGGCATTGAGGATATTCATGATGCAATACAGCGTGGTGGTCTTGCCGCTGCCGGTCGGACCGACCATCAGGATCATCCCGTGCGGCATACTGAACAGCTTGGTCAAATCAGCCAGGGTATCGTTCAGGAGCCCGATCTTGCCCAGCTCGAACACCGCGGAGTCCTTCTGCAGCAGACGCAGCACGATACTCTCGCCGTGCATGCAGGGCACGGTGCTGACTCGCACATCGATGGCATTAACGCCGCTGCCCAGTTCGATGCGTCCGTCCTGAGGCAGGCGGTGCTCAGCGATATTCATACCAGCCAGCAGTTTGATGCGCGAGGCGATAGCCGCGTACTGGCTTTTCGGCGGCTTCAGGATGGTCTGCAGCAGCCCGTCGATACGGAAGCGCACTGCCACTTCATTCTCACCGGGCTCAACATGGATATCGGAGGCACCGGATTCCTGAGCCCGGGTGAAGATATCATTGACCAGGCGGACAATGGGTGCCTCCTTCGCCAGGTCGCGCAGGGCCTGTTCGCTGTTCCCGTCCCAGTCGATGCCGCTGGCAGCTTCATCCGGACGGTCATACAGGGTGCCAATGAAACGCTCGATGAAGGCCCGCCGGGACAGCACGAACGAGACCTCGGAATCATAAAAATTTTTCCACAGCAGGGCCAGTCTTCCGGCCTGGTATGGTGTGGCGATGGCCAGCACGGCCTGGTCGTTGCTCCAGGAGATAGGCAGACAGCATTCGGTATTGAGGAAATCGAAGGTTACCTCCGGGTAATAATTAAGGTCCTTGATTTCCTGCTCATCCAGCAACGGCAGGCCGGTTACGGCGGCATAGACCTCCAGCAGTGCTTTCTCCTCCAGCTTGCCGTTGCGGAGCAGGGTCAGATCGCGTTCAGGAGAACCGCAAGCGAGTTCTTCCTCAGTGGCGGCCGAAATAATCTGCAGCAGCGCCTGCCGGACCTTGGCCTGCAGTTCCTCGCCTTGGGGGATGCTCTGCACTGCCGGCTGATCTTTCGCCGCTGCCTGGGGATGGTTTTGCTGGTCTTGTTCCATAGCTGTATTCTGCTGCTGTCAAAGTCCCGGGATGGGCTCAGCCGGGAAGGATGCGCTGCGACGCCCGGCCCGGTTCAAGCGTGGGAGGAGGGTGAGGTCCGGGACGAGAAAAGACGCTCCTGGTCAGTACATTTCAGTACTGCGGGTCT
>JAAYYJ010000515.1 GCA_012515455.1 Oligosphaeraceae bacterium | reverse complement strand
CCTCGGCGGTGTACTGAAGATTCATGATCACCAGGCTGCTGTGGGTGCTGATGTATTCCACCAGGCGCGGGCGCAGTTGTTCGATTTCTTCAACGTGGCATTGACTGCCACGGTTCAGATAGCCGAGAAAATCCAGCAGCTGCCGGTTGGCCTGGCGCCCGGCACTGAACGGGTAGATGGAGACATTGCCCGGGTTGAGGCCGACAATCTGGCGCAGGAAATCCGGGGCCTGGTAGATATTGACCGTGGACTGACCGTCCGTGAGCAGGAAGATATTCACGGGACGATTCATGTCGCCGTTGCTTTTTTGCACAAAAGGCGAGAGGCTGCCGAAAACATCAGTCATGCCACCCCGCCAGAGACCGGCGATGTATTCGCTGGCGGTGTTCAGATTGCGGTCAGTGATCGGAGCAAAAACATTGAACAGCGGCTTGGCACTGGTGGTGAAGGACACGACATTGAAGCCGTCCCGGGGATTAAGAGAGTTCAAGGCCTCCCGGGCTGCCAGCTTGAACTGCTCGAGCTTCTGAGGCGAAATGCTGGTGGAATGGTCAATGACAAACAGGGTGTCCTTGGCGATATCCTGCATGGTGTCACTGCTGGCGTTGGGCATGATGTCGACCTGGAAATAGCCACCGGAACCGCTCTGGTCCCGCACTACCTGAACCCGGATGTCGACGAAGTCGTCGAAAGGCAGGGGCAGGTCCTGCGCGGCAGTCTTCGCCTCAGCGGTGCTGCCCTGCAAGATTGCGGGCGCCTCATCCAGCAGGGATGTGCCGCTGCCGCTGCCATCCTCGCCGCGTGACAAGGCCGCGACATCAAAGTTTGGGGCTCCGAAGGTCGGCTTGTAGCCGGTCTGGACCGTCAGTCCGTATGCGCCCCCGAAGGCCGAGGTCAATTCCCCGTGCGGAGTCAGGCTCGGCAGCAGCGCAGCGCTGCTGATCTCGCGTTCTAGTTTGGGGGTGAAGATGCGGTTGGTCAGCGCCTGCCGTTCTGTGGGCAGTTGCGAGTAGTCGATTTCCAGAATCTCGGGCCGGGGAGCAGTGGCCAGTACCGGCTTGACATCCTCCGGCAACTTCGGACCAAGAGTGCGGCGCTTGTCCACGCCGTCCAGGCGATAACGGGCCTTCGGAGGCTCCAGCAGCTTGCTGTCCCTGAGAATGGCCTCGACTTTGCGGGTCCCGCTGAGCTGTTTGACCTCACGCTTCAGGTCGCCGCTGATCCGTTTGATGGTGGCCAGGTCCGGCAGAGAGGGATTTTGCTGGCGTTGCGGTTCTTCCGGCTGCGGCGGTTCCGGGCGGGGTTTTTCCCGGAACATGGTGATGGGAATATAAAATTCCTTTGGGTCAAATGGCCGGTCCGGAGAGAGCTGGTGGTGTCCCAGGGTGATCGTGGCTGCGGCTTTCAGCAACAGCAGGTGGACCAGGATCGACAAAGCCATGGAAATCACAATGTATTTTGAGAGTTTCATTATATCTGTCCGGTTCAGGAAGTAGGGCAGAGAGATGATTTTCCGGCGCTGACCGATTCCGCCTTTAATGTATCGGCAAATTGCTTTTTTGCCAGTCAAAGAGGCACATTTCAATTGTAAAACACCACTTTGAGATTACGTTAAGATTTTTACCGCGTTTTTCCTCACCACTCCGCCCCGCAAGCAAAGGAAGATACATTGATGCTGGAACAACTGCCGCAGGCAAAATGGTTCAAAGGCCGCAAGGGCCCTCTGGTTCTGGTGGTTATGGATGGAATTGGCTATGGCAAGCTCGCTGCGGGCGATGCCGTCGCCGCCGCCAACACCCCGGTGTTGGACTGGTTGCATGCCCATTGCCCCCACACCCGCCTGAAGGCGCATGGCACCGCAGTAGGTCTGCCCACCGACGACGATATGGGCAATTCCGAGGTCGGCCATAATGCCATGGGCGCGGGACGGGTCTTCGACCAGGGGGCCAAGCTGGTCAACAAATCCATTACCAGCGGTGCCATGTTCTCCGGTCAGGCCTGGCGGGAGGTTGTGGACAATGTCTGTTCCCGGGGCAGCAGCCTGCACTTCCTGGGGCTTTTTTCCGATGGCAACGTCCATTCCCATATCGACCATCTGAAACAGATGCTGCAGAAAGCGGCCGACCAGGGAGTGAAAAAAATCCGGGTGCACATCCTGTTGGACGGTCGTGATGTGGAGAAGACCTCGGCCCTGAAATACGTCCTGCCCTTCGAGGATTTCCTGGCCGAAGTGCGGGCCGGCGGCTGCGATGCCCGGATTGCCTCCGGCGGCGGTCGCATGAAGATCACCATGGACCGCTACCATGCCAACTGGTCCATGGTGGAACGCGGCTGGCGCACTCATGTCCTGGGCGCAGAACGGCAGTTCCCGGACGCCCGGACGGCCATTGAGACCCTGCGCAGCGAAACTGGCGCCATCGACCAGGACCTCGATCCTTTTGTCATCGCCGGCGCGGACAGCCAGCCCGTCGGACGCATTCAGGATGGCGACAGCGTGGTGTTCTTTAATTTCCGGGGAGACCGGGCCCTGGAAATCACCGCTGCTTTTGAGCAGGAGGAATTCACTTACTTCAACCGCGGGCGCCGTCCGGAGGTTTGCTATGCGGGGATGATGGAGTATGACGGCGATCTGCACGTCCCCGCCCGCTACCTGGTCAGCCCGCCGGCAATCGACCGCACCTTGGGAGAATTCATCTGCCAGCTGAAGCTGCGCAGCATGGCCTGTTCCGAGACCCAGAAATACGGCCATGTGACCTACTTCTTCAACGGAAATAAATGTGGAAAAATTGACGAGCAGCTGGAATATTATCAGGAAATCACTTCCGATGTGCTGCCGTATGAACAGCGACCCTGGATGAAATGCGCCGACATCACCGATGCCATACTGGAAGGCATAGGCAGCGGGAAGTACGATTTCCTGCGCTGCAATTTCCCCAACGGTGATATGGTTGGGCATACAGGGGTTTTTCAGGCCACCCAGATTGGCGTGGAGTGCGTGGACCTCTGTTTGGGAAGAATCCTGCGGGCGGTGGAAAAGGCCGGCGGCATTCTGCTGGTTACCGCTGACCATGGCAATGCTGATGATATGTATGAACTGCAGAAGGACGGCAGCATTGCCATGGAGAACGGCATTCCCAAGGCCAAAACGGCACATTCGCTCAACCCTGTCCCCTGTCTGCTCTTTGACCCGGGCTACCAGGGCGATTACCAGAAGGTTCTGGCGGAAGGTCTGGGCATCAGCTCTATTGCAGCGACCTGCTTGAATCTGCTTGGCTATGAAGCCCCGGCCGATTACGACCGCAGCGTCATCCAACCGTAATATCTCCTGGCAGTCCCAGGGAACAGCGAAGGAACCAACGCCTTCCTGCGCCAGGACAGCGCGGTTTCTGACTGCAGGCCCCCTGGGGAGGAAGGATTGGGAAGGGGCCGCTAGCGCCGGCCGCTGCCTTAGACAAGCCCTAATGACGCGGCTGCGTTTTTTTGTCCTCCGGGGGTTGAATATCTCTCCCCCGGGGTTAAATTAACTGCTTGAAGCTGTGGAGGAGATGTGTATTTCTGCTGTGCGGAGGAATGTTCACGTGTCTGATGTTTTAGCTGTAAATCCTGCCCGGGTACAAGCGGACGGGGCATTTAGATACCGTCGCATCGTGGTGCTGGTGCTGTGCCTGGTGCTGATGCTTTCTATTCTGCCCTTTGATCCCGCAGACCTGGATTATTTCGCCGGCGGCATGGTGGGCATGACCTATCCGCGCAATCTCCTGGGGGCGTTGGGTGCAAACCTGGGCTGGGTCTTGCTGGTCACCTTCGGAATGGGCAGCTATTACCTGACCGCGCTGCTGCTGCTTTGCAGCCTGCGGCGTCTGTTCTGGCGCAAAGGCCTGCGCAAGGTCTCTTTCGACTATGTGCTGTGTATTCTCCTCTCGGGACTGGGGATGTCACTGTTGCTGGGGTTGTTCCCGGACTCGGCTTTCCCGAATCTCTCCGCTGCTTTGAATATTAAATCCTTCCCTGGCGGAGTGCTGGGAAATTTCTTCTGTGCGGCGGGGACCGGCTGGCTGTATCTGCTGCTGAACTGGACCGGGTCATTCCTGGTGGCAAGCGCGCTGCTGCTGGTCCCACTGGGGGTGATCTGGTTCTATGACTGGCAGGGGCTGCTGCTCCAGCGCCAAAAAGAGAATGCCGACGCGAACCACGGAGCAGACCCAGCACCCCAGCCGGCTTTCGGCAAAATCAGCGCTGCGCCTGACCTTGACCAGAAAGTCGAGAACGATCTGGCGGCACAGCAAGCCCTGGCAGAACAGCGCCGCCGCAGCGCACCTGCTGTCCTCCCCTCGGGCGGATCACCAGCTCTGAACCGCAGCGTCGCCGGGCAGAGCGCTCCCGCAGTCTGTGAGCAGCCTCTGCCGCTGGTTATTCCGGCTCAGCCCGAGAAAACCAGCCCGGTGCCAGCAGTGCCGCAGCCGCCGGCAAGGCATGTCCCTGCGCCGGTAGTGCAGCTGGGCACGCCGTATCAGTTGCCGACTCTGAAGCTGCTCAATTTGCCCAGGGTATCGGCTTCGGTTGGCAATCATGAGGAAATTGAGCGCAATATGAAGGCCCTGCAGGGTACCCTCGACAATTTCAACATCGATGCCGAGGTGGTCAGCTATGTGGTGGGGCCGCAGGTCACCCTGTTTGAGATTGCCACGGCCCCGGGCGTCAATATTGATAAAATCGGCCATCTCCAGAACAATATCAGCATGGCCATGGAAGCCACCAGCATCCGGCTGCTGCTGCCCATTCCCGGGCGCAACTTGGTGGGCATTGAAGTCCCCAATGCCAGGCGCACCGATGTGCTGGCCTATGAATTGCTGACTGACCCGCAATGGCAGGACAACAAGATGCAGATCCCCCTGCTGCTGGGCAAAAATATCAGCGGCAAGGTCGTAATGTTGGATTTAGCCAAGGCCCCGCATCTGCTGATTGCCGGGGCTACCGGCAGCGGCAAGTCGGTCTGCATGAATCTGCTGATTACTTCCATGCTGTACAAATTCCGTCCGGATGAGCTTAAGCTGATTATGGCGGATCCCAAGGTGGTGGAATTTCTGCCTTATAAAGCATTGCCGCATTTGATTGTGCCGGTAATCACCGAAGCGGAGAAGGTCAGTCTGGCCTTGCGCTGGGCCATCAATGAGATGGAACGGCGCTACCGCGTCCTGGGAGCGGTCAAGGTTCGCAATCTGACCGAATTCAATTCCCGGCGCCTCCCGGCTGAGACCCAGTATGACGAAGACGGCAATGCCATTCCTGACAAGATGCCTTTCATTGTGATCATCATTGATGAGATGGCCGATGTGATGCTGGATGCTCAGAAAGAAGTAGAGAAGAGCCTGGCCTTGATCGTGGCTAAGTCCCGTGCCGTGGGCATCCATACCATTATTGCGACTCAGCGTCCTGATGTGAAAGTGATTACCGGCACCATCAAGGCAAATTATCCGGTGCGCATTGCATTCCAGGTCTCATCGCAGATTGATGCGCGCACCATTATGGACAACAAGGGCGCAGAGTCACTGCTGGGACGCGGGGACATGCTGTTCAAGGGCTCCGGCAACGTCGAGCGCATCCAGGGCGGATGGGTAGATACTCCAGAGGTCGAGAATATCGTGAATTTCGTGTCTGCTTTTGCCGATCAGGAATTCGACGAGTCGGTGTTCCAAGCCCTCGAAGTCCAGGAGACCGAGGCCCAGGACAAAGAGCGCGGCCGGAACGGCGGCGCCGGGTCCCGCACCCTGATGCCCGATCTGGACGAGTCTATGGACAGCGAGGAACGGCTGATTCAGGATGCCATTGAGGTGGTTCTGCGCGACCGCCGTCCCACCATCAGCTACCTGCAGCGGACCTTGAAGGTGGGCTACAATAAGGCCGCCACCCTGATTGATGAGCTGGAGGACCGGGGGATCATCGGCCCGCAGCCCTCCAGCGGTTTGCGCGAAATTCTGGTTCTGGCCGCGCCGGCCCGGGATGCTGACGAGGATTCTGGCAAGGTCACCAATCTTGATGATGTCTGAGTTTGCAGTCCCGCCCGGTTGAAGATGCGGATGGAATTTTCCCGCTCTGCGGCAATCAACGGCTACCTGCCCCAGCGTGCTTGCGAATATGCTTAACTTGCGTTCCAACAATCATTACCATACCACTGCCGGTCGCGCTTCCCAGGAAGCCCCTGCAACCGCAGCCGAACCTCTGTTCTCGCTGCAGGAACAGCGCGGTTCCGGGACTGCTGCCGGCCCGGAAACGGAAAGCCCGCCGCCGGTGGAGCCTGATGCTTCTCCAGCCGGTCCCCTGCGCTCCCCGGATAACGAGGCGGCAGCGGAATCCGGCTCCCCGGATTTGGGACTGCCCGCGGATGCTGCCGACCCCCCGGAACTGCTGTTGCAGCCCTTGGGATTCGGTGAGGAGCTGCGCAATCTCAGGGCGGAAGCCGGCATGAATCTGCATGATGTCGCACACGCCGCTCAGGCCTCACAGGAATTGATCTACAAGCTCGAGCAGGAAGAATGGCAGAATATTGCCATGGCCGATTTTTACTGCATTGCCTGCATTGAACGCTTATGTTCAGTTTATAAGGTCGCACCGGACTCCCTGGTGCAGAAGTTTGAAGAAGCCAGCCGTGCTGCCGGGCGGCAGCCTGCCGGCGGCAGAGCTTTAGGCGGTTCCGGTTCTTCCGGCAGTGACACGTTCTTCACCCCTGATGAGCTGTCCGGGGAGAGCATCGGCAGTCGCGGCTCGCGTATCCCGGCGCTGGTCATCGCAATACTGGTGCTGATGCTCCTGGGCCTGCTGGCCGGCGGCTGGCTGGTCCAGCGCAATCGCACTGCCCAGCGCGAAAAAATCCAGCAGCAGATGGAACAGGCGATTCCCAAGCTGATGGTGCCGGAACCAGTGCCACTGGAAACCCTGCCGATACCAAACGGCTGAATGGCGACCGCAAAAGAGCCCCCCCCCCAGTCAGGAAATCAGACATGAAGACTTTTGAAAATTTATTTGCCGAGTTGCAGGACAAGCTCTCGCGGCAGGACCCGAACTCCCGTACGGTCAAGGAATACAACCTGGGCACCCATGCCATTGGCAAGAAGATCGTGGAGGAGGCCGCGGAGGTCTGGATGGCGGCCGAGTACGAAGGGAACGAGCGCACGGCGGAGGAAATCTCCCAGTTGCTGTATCATTTGCAGGTGCTGATGCTCAGGCAGAACATCAGTCTCGCTGAAATATATGAAAAATTATGATCGGCTGCCGGGACGCAGCAGTCCCGCGCGTTGCGGTCAGAACCCAGACTGCCTGCCCAACCGGAAGGAATTCACGATGTTGAAAATTGCTCTCCCGAACAAAGGCACCCTGTCAGACGAGTCGGTGCTGCTGGTCAAGGAAGCCGGCTATAAAGTCCGGCGCGAGGGGCGGGAACTGCTCGTCAGCGATACTGCCAATGATGTCGAATTTTTGTTCCTGCGGCCGCGGGATATCGCGGTCTATGTCGCCAATGGCATCGTCGATCTCGGAGTCACCGGCCGGGACTTGCTGCTGGACAGCGGTGCCCATGCCGTCGAATTGAGCACCCTGGGATTCGGGAAATCGCGCTTCTGCTACGCCGTGCCAGGCGACAGCACCCTGCAGCCGGAAAATTTCCAGGGTCTGCGCATCGCCACTTCCTATCCCAGCATTGTGGCCGCGGATATGCAAAAACGGGGCCTGGAAGTAAAGATTGTGAAGCTCGACGGCGCGGTCGAGATTTCGGTTCAGCTCGGGGTGGCGGATGCCATCGCCGATGTGGTGGAGAGCGGTTCCACCTTGCGCCAGGCCGGCCTGAAAATCGTGGGTGCGCCCGTACTCTATTCTGAGGCGCTGCTGATTGCCAGGACCGCCAGGACGACGGAAATTCCCCAGGCGCTGACTTTCCTGCGCCGGGTGGAAGGCATCGTGGTGGCGCGGCAATACCTGATGGTGGAATACGATGTGCCGGCAGATATTCTGGAGAGAGCCTGCAGCATCACCCCGGGACTGGAATCTCCGACCGTGGCCCCGCTGAGCAAAGAAGGCTGGTTTGCGGTCAAGGCAATGGTCGAGCGGGAAGGGCTGAATCAAATTATTGACTCGCTGGAGGAGGCTGGTGCCAGAGGAATCATTGTCAGTGATATCCGCACCTGCCGCATCTGAGTCGCCGCCAGGAACCGATGTTCTGTTCCTGGTTTGGTTTGCGTTTAATTACGGGGAAAGGCCGCTATGCGAATTTCGTTCGGGAAAAAAATTATCACCCCAGCCGTGGGCACCAAGGTAGCCGGGTATGGCACCAATGACGTGACTGTTACCAAGCTGGATGAACTGTACCTCAGTGCTCTTTGTCTCGATGACGGAAACAACCGGGTTATCATTATCAGCTATGATCTGCTGGGGCTGGATGAAAAATACATCCGCCGGCTTCGCCGTCAGGTGGCGGAAATTCTGGGCGCTGCTGACGCGGCCGTGATTATCAGCTGCACCCATACCCATACCGGTCCCAATACGCGCACCCTGGAACGCTGCCCCGAGATCCTGGAAAAAGCATATCTGGAAGAATTGCTCGGCTGGACCAGTGCCGCAGTCCGGGAGCTGCTGGACAAACCTTTCCTGGACACCGAGGTGTATTTTTACTCCCAGAACTGCGACCAGAATATCAACCGCCGCTACATCGGCCCGGAGAACAGCTGCTCGTTCCTGCCGCACCGCCGGGATATGGAACGCATTGCCGATGGCATCTGCGATAAGGAGCTGGGGGGGCTTTGCTTCTTTGACAAGACCAGCCACGAGCCCGTCTACATTATCGGCAATTATGCCGCTCACCCCCTGGCCGGACACTGCCCGGGAATCGGCGGGCACCGGCTTTCAGCCGATTATCCCGGGGCATTCCGGGAGTATATCGAAACCGAGGTCGGGGCAGGGTGCATGTTCATCTCCGGGGCAGCCGGTGATATGGTGCCGCGCGGCCATGAGACTGGAGTCGCTGCCATCCGCCAAGTCGGTCAAGCTCTGGCTCAGGCGGCCATCGACAGCGTGGTGACTGCCCGCCGCAACAGCAATCGCTTCAAGCTGCAGAATGAGTCCTTGCAGTACGGCATCAGGAAGGTCCCGGTAAACGTTCGCATTGGCCATTCCCTCCAGCCTGATTATCAGGGCCGCAATACCCTGGAGCTGGAAATGCAACTGGTGTCCCTGGGTGATATCTGTCTGGTCGGGGTCCCGGGAGAACTGCTGGCGGAGCTGGGACTGGAGATCAAGTGGCACTCACCTTTCCGGAAAACTTTCATTCTCTATTGCTCGACCGGATATTTCAACTATCTGTGCCATGGAAACGCACTGGTCTCCGGAGGATATGAAGGGAACCAGCAGGCGGTGGAAAGCCGGACCGGACTGAAACTGGTGACGGCCGCCGTCGAGGAAGCTTATGCGCTGCGTGCGCGGGCCTTCCCGGAACAGCCGGAGTACCCTGATTGCGCCCAGTCTGAACTGGTGGCATTGCAAAATATTATGCCCTGAACCCAATTTCCTGGTCGGGGATATGTCCCGACCAGGAAATTGGATGCCTGCTCAGGACTGCATTTGCAGCAGGGCATGGCGACGGAAGTCCGGCAGCACGAATTCTGCGCCGGTTTCGACCTCCCGGGGCGCTTGCCCGGGAAGATACAGCACGGCTTTGCCGGCCGGCAGTCCGTGCAGGATCAGAGTCTGCACTGCCGGATTGGCGGCATAACTGAGTAACTGCAGCAGATTGTGACCCCGGCTTTGCAACAGCGTGGCCGCTATACCGGTCCGGGAGATAGTGAACGGCCGTACGACCAGCGGCAGCAATGCCGCGCGATCCCAGCGGGGACGGTTCAGAGTACCGGACATCATACCGCTGAATTCTCCGTCACTGCCCTCAGCACTGGGGAAGTAATCCAGCCGACCACATTTCTGCGGCAGCGCTGGCGCAGTATAGCAGCTGATATTCATCCACTCAGCCAGTACCGAATCAAGACGGCTGTGCCGTTTTTCGTCGTAACGACCAAATTCACTGCCGATAATCAGCAACCGGCCGGGAAAAGCACGCAGCTTGGCGATGTCCTGCTCGCTGAGCAACCGCACTTCCGGGACGATCAGCTGTTCCAGGGCGGGCAATTCGTTTTCAGAAAACACCACCTGATAGGGGATGCCGTTTTCAGCCAGCATCTCTTCCACTCCGAAAATCGCCTCCTGGTGGCGTTGGAAATCATATTGCAGTGATTCACGGTGATACAGCACTCCGACCGGGGCCGTGTTTTCCACTTCCGGACCGATGGGCAGAGTTTCAATATAGCTGAGCGTCTCCTTCAGCGCAGCGGTCATTTCCGGCAGTTCGAAGTACATCTTCAGCTTGTCCTGCCCGCTAGTACAGAAGCAGTCCGGCATTTCCCGGATGGACCAGAAAGCCCCCGTTGCCCCGCCACAAGTCATTGCCTCCAGCATGATCCTTTCAACCTCGCAGCTGTCAGGCATGATATTAGCTTTCTTCCGGGAGGTGTCATCGAAATCATGACGCTTCCAGGCGCCGGCCACGCCTTTGGAGG
>JAAYYJ010000514.1 GCA_012515455.1 Oligosphaeraceae bacterium | reverse complement strand
GTAAACCAAGCTATTCCGGAGTATATTTTCTGCTGTCATTTCAGTGATCGTGTGTATTCATATTGAGGAAAGGAGTTTCTGATGACCGTATACAATTTCAATGCCGGTCCTGCTGCTTTGCCGAAGCCAGTGCTGTTGCAGGCCCAGTCGGAGTTTGTGGATTATCGTGGTTGCGGGTATGGTATTATCGAAGAGAGCCATCGTGCACCGCTGTTTGAGGAGATCATCGCTGCGGCGGAGGCGAATGTCCGGCGTTTGCTGTCGATCAGCGACGATTACGAGGTATTGTTTCTGCAGGGCGGTGCGAGTCTGCAGTTTGCCATGATCCCGATGAATATCATGCTTCCCGGGCGCAAGGTTGGTTTTTGCGACACGGGCGAGTGGTCCAACAAGGCGATGAAAGAGGCGAAGATTCTGGGTGCTGAGATTGATTTGCTGTATGACGGTGCGCAGGTTTCGTACAGCCGCATCGACGGCGTCTCTGCCTGGTCGGTGCCGCAGGATTTGGCCTACTTGCACATCTGCAGCAACAACACGATTTACGGCACTCAGTATCAGGAGTTCCCCCAGAGCGGAGCGGTGCCTATGGTTGCTGACATGTCCAGCGACATCATGTCCCGGGAGGTGGATGTCAACCGCTTCGGGCTGATCTTTGCCGGGGCGCAGAAGAACATCGGTCCTGCAGGCCTGACTCTGGTGATCGTGCGCAAGGATTTGCCGGAACGCTGCCCGAAGACGGTTCCCACGATGCTGCGTTTTGCCACCCATGTTAAGAGCAAATCACTGTTCAACACTCCGCCGACCTTCGCCATTTATATCCTGCGCCTGGTAACCGACTGGCTGCTGGGCAACGGCGGCCTAGCCGCCATGCAGCGGATCAATGACGAGAAGGCCGCCTTGCTCTACGATTTTATTGACCGTTCGGGTTTCTACCGTGGCACCGCCGATCCGGCCTCGCGTTCCCGGATGAATGTCTGCTTCCGGTTGCCCAGCGAGGAGCTGGAGAAGCAGTTCGTGTCTGCGGCTAAGGCGGCCGGCCTGATTGGTCTGAAGGGGCATCGGGCGGTCGGTGGCTGCCGGGCCAGTATCTACAACGCAGTGCCGTTGGAAGGCGTGCAGCGCCTGCTGGAAGTGATGGCCGATTTCCAGGCCCGGTGCTGAGCCGCACGTCTGCCACGATTGGAAAATCCTGTAGCACTGCCCCGGCAAAGACGGCCTCTGAGTCTCTGCCGGGGCTTTTTTGCGTCCTTTGCCGCATTTGCGCCGGGGCGGGCTTGCACGGCTATTTTTCCGGGTTATTTTAAGGTCTGCGAAACAGTGCCGCGAAATGCGGGTCAGAAAGGTATTCCGGTTTTTTTTGACAGAACATTGTTTTTGGAGCACCATTATGGCAGTTAAGAAGTTTATGGGTCTCACCGCATTGCACGGGAATTGGGAGCATGTCATTGTGACTGCGCACCGCGGCGCTTCTGGCTGTTTTCCGGAAAATACCCTCCTGGCTTTTCACAAGGCGATGGTGCTGGGTGCGGACATGCTGGAATTCGATTTGCGGGTCAGCAAGGATGGCATTCCAGTGGTGCTGCACGACCAGACCCTAAACCGCACCTCCGACCTCGACGGGAAGCCCGAAGATTTTACTCTTGAGCAACTGCGCTGTGGCAATTTCTCTTATTACTCCTTCGGTGCCGACGCCCAGAGCGGGAGGCGGCTGAACGCTCCCAGCTACGTGAACATGCCTATTCCCACCTTTGAGGACGTGCTGAAAGCATTTCACGGTCAGGTTGGCATGAATATCCAAGTCTATGCTCCAGCCGAGGCGTTGAGGGAGATTTGCCGGCTCTACAAACTGTTCAACATGTATGACCAGGGATATCTTACCCTGGCCTCTCTGACGGATGTGGAGTTCGTGCGCAAGCTTGATCCCAGGGTGGAAATCTGCTTCACTCCGCCCTGGACTAAGCGCGGCTCGGAAGAAAGCCTGCAGCTGTGCCAAAAACTCGGCTGCCGTTTTGTGCAGCCGGTAGTGGAGCACAGCGGCCCGGAATGCTATCGCCTCTGCCGCGAATTGAAGCTGCGCTCCAATGCTTTCTATTCGGACACTGACACCTGCAATCGTATCATCCTGGGCCAGGGAGCCACCGGGATTATCAGCAACCGTCCTGATGTGGTGCTGGATACTCTGCGGGACTTGGGCCGGCGCTGAACTGCGTACCCCCCCCGCCGGTGTTGTGGCCGGCGGTAAAATTATCAATACTGTCCCGGGCGGCGGGAGGTCTGCCCCGGGATGACGTCCCCCAAGGGAAACCATAATGCTGGAAATTTATGCTCTGCGCACGGAATACAAGATAAATCCCCTGGGCATGGATGAGCCTCATCCGCGCTTCTTTTATAAGCTGCGGGGCGACAGCCGGGCGCAGAGTG
>JAAYYJ010000513.1 GCA_012515455.1 Oligosphaeraceae bacterium | reverse complement strand
TGGATGCCGGGCTGCCCCCCCCTATCGGCTTCTGCCTGCGCGAAAGCAGTACTGCTGAAATGCAGACCTTCTACCGTGCCACACCCGGACACCCGATCTGGATTTACTGGGAGGCCAGGAACTCCAAACGCGATGTACTCTCGTTGCTGGCCCCGGAAATCGCAATGGTCAAATCGTCGTTCCAAACTCCGCGCCAACATGACCTGAAGCTCTGGCTCTCGGATGACCACGAGTTCAGTGCCCAGAACAAAGTGCTGTTCGCAGAATACTCCTGGAACTGTAATTTCCCCGGCGCGCGTGAATTCAGCCGGGATGAATCACCAGTTAGTTACCCGCAGGAATGGCTGCAGCTGCTGGCAATGCGGGCCGCCACAGGGCTGTGGGGCGAGACCTACGGCCCGCGCCTGACAGCCCTGTTCGAGGATATGCTCTCCCTGGCTTACGCCTATGACCCCGAAGGCTTCTCCACCGATAGAACCGCCGGTACACTGGACCTGCCGGCCTTCCTGGCTCGCAATCACGCCGCGCTGCTGCGGGCGGAAAGCGCCGCCGAGGCCGTACTGGCGGAAACCCTGAACAATCCAGCCCAGCAGCGGCTTTTCAAAGGCGGGACTTATGCATACTTCGTGGATCTTCTGCGGATGCTCAAAGCCGCCATCATCTACAGCAGCAGCAATCAGACAGTCCAGCAGCTGCTATCCCTGGCTAGGCAGGGAGAACTGGCTGAATGCCAGGTTTTGCACCGGCAGGCCTCTGAGCAGCTGGCGCAACAGCGCCTGAGCTATGCTGAGGCCATGGAAATACTCTCACAGGCACCGGCCAAGACCGATATCTCGCAGCACGGCAAATGGGCCCTCACGGCCTCCTCCTACCGTTATGTAAGCCTGCTGCAGCCTGACTTCGACCGTCTGCAGCAGCATCTGGACCAGACCCTGGCCAGCTGCGACAGTATTTTTACCGAATACAGCATCCCGTCCTGGTATCGTGGCTTCTGCTCGAAGTATTTTTTCAAGCGGATCAGCTGTGCGGCAAATGACAGTATCTGGCGGCATTTCTTTGCCTTCAAGACTTTCAAACTGGCCCCCGATCCGGTTGAATTCCGTATCCGCCATGACCACGAGGCGATAATCTTTTCCGGCCAGATTGTGCAGACGGATGCACAGGCATACTGTGGGGAGGCGGTCAGCTTCAAACAATGGCCCGTGGGCGACAGCGCCTGCCTGCGCATTCTGCCCCCGGGACAGCCGGACAGCCCAGTGCACTACCAGATTGCGGTCGGCAACTCGGGCGGGGCCTGTGTGTACCGTTTTGTCACCGACCCAGGCGGCGTGACCACCACCAGCCCCGTCGACCTCGGTCTCACACCTGAGGTCAGCCGAACCGACGACGGCTGGTCTTTTCAACTGCGGGTGCCCTTTGCCGCCCTGCAGGCGCAGCCCGGCAAAGGCTGGAAGGTGCTCTTTGAATACAACCGCAAAGACGAGGCATTCTCCAGTGTCTTCTCCGACGGCAAGTATTTCAAGGACACCAGCTTCTGGCAGGACCTGCTCTTCAGCACCTTTGCTCCCCCGC
>JAAYYJ010000512.1 GCA_012515455.1 Oligosphaeraceae bacterium | reverse complement strand
GCGGCGGCAAGCCGCCGCACTCCAAATGCCGTTTTCGCCTTCTTCATGCGGCGGCGTCGGGCTCGGAGAGGCGCGGCTGCGACTGAGAATCCTTGTCGCCATTTTCATGCTACCGGCATTGTCCAGACGCAGGTCTGTCGCGGCGGCGAGTTGGAGTTCTGGACGGCACCCGTGTGCGGGAGCTTTGCTCCCGCACTGAAAGCGGCGGCAAGCCGCCGCACTCCAAATGCCGTTTTCGCCTTCTTCATGCGGCGGCGGCGGAAAGCCCGCCGAGCACGCTCAAGAGCTGAGTAATAACGCGCCGGAGGCGCGGCACATAGATTACGGGCAAATGGTAACAATCGTTTTGCTAAAGAAGAGTTTCGGTCATATTTGCACAATTTCCGACTAGTCTCCTTAATTTTTCGCACATTACCGCTAAATCATAGCTTTGACCTTCCCCCAGCTGCAATGCTTTCCTTATGCTGAGCAATATCCGCAAATTCGAGAATATCGACTATCCCTTCCCGGAAAAACAGATACTGCAGCGCTTGGGCTACCACAGCGGCCAGACGCTGACCACTGAATCCAGCCAAAAACACCTCCGGGACTGGCTGCAGCAGGCCCGGGCAGTCTGCCGCCCCAGAGCCTGCGCCGGCACGCTGCCGGTCCGGGAATGCAACGCCGACTGCGTACTGCTGACTGACGGCACCACCCTGAACAGCCGGAACCTGGCCCGCTTCCTGCAGCGGGCCCAGATGGTCTGGCTGGTCTGCATCACCCTGGGAGACGGGCTGCCCGCCTTGAGCCGCCAGGCGCTCGACCGCGGCGACGGCGCCGCAGCCCTGATTGTGGACGCGACCGGCAGCGAATGCGTCGAGGCCGCACTGGACAGCCTGCAGGAATTCAGCCGCCGCGATTTTCTGCGTCAGGGGCTGTTCCTGGACCAGCGCCGCTTCTCCGCCGGCTATGGCGACTGGCCGGTCACCGACCAGCGCCATTTCTTCCGCTGGTTCCCGCTGGCGGAAATGGGCCTGAGCCTGAGTCCCGCGGGAGCCATCGAACCGGAAAAAACCATCACCGCCATCGCCGGTCTCCGCCGGCAGGGAGGCCATAATGACCCGCAATGAATTCAAAGCCCTCACCGCCCGGCAGATTGTGATTCTCGACGGCGCCACCGGCACCGAGCTGAGCAAACGCGGGCTGCCCCCCGGTACCTGCCCGGAGGCATGGTGCCGGGAACACCCTGAAGCCATTCTGGCCGTGCAGCGCGATTACATCGCCGCCGGAGCCAATATCATCTACACCCCGACCTTCGGAGGGAACCCGCTGAAACTGCGGGAGTTCGGGCTGGCGGAACAGACCCTGGACCTCAACCGCGAGCTGGCCAAAATCTCCCGCCGGGCGGCCGGCGAGGCAGTGCTGGTCTTCGGAGACCTCGCCCCGACCGGACAATTCCTGGAGCCGGTCGGAGACCTGCCCTTCGAAGCTGCCGTGGACGCATACCGGGAGCAGGCCCGCGGGCTGCTCGAGGGCGGTGTGGACGGCTTCGTGATCGAGACCATGATGGATGTCCAGGAGACCAGAGCCGCACTGCTGGCCATCCGAGAAATCTGCGACCTGCCGGTGCTGGTCAGCCTGACTTTTGAGAAAGGCCAGCATACCCTCACCGGCAACCACGCGGTGTCCGCCCTGATCACCCTGCAGGCGCTCGGCGCCGACGCCTTCGGCTGCAATTGCTCCAGCGGGCCAGAAGAAATGCTGGAGACCATCCGGCTGCTGAAACCATACAGCCGGGTGCCGCTGATCGCCAAGCCCAATGCCGGACTGCCCCAGTTCATCGACGGCCACACGGTCTTTAATCTGCAACCCGAGGCATTCAGCCGCCAGACTGCACTGCTGGCCGAGGCCGGCGCCGGACTGCTGGGCGGATGCTGCGGCACTACCCCGGAGCATATCCGGGCCCTGAGCCAAATCCTGGCCGGAAGACCCGCCCCCGCCGTCGAGCCCTGCCGCGGCGCCTGCGTCAGCTCAGCCCGGACCTGGCACGAAATCACCCCCGGCGGACCTTTCACGCTGGTCGGCGAACGGCTGAACCCGACCGGCAAGAAGGCCCTGCAGGCGGAGCTGCGGGCCGGCAAGCTGGAACTGGTGCGCCAGATCGCCGACGAACAGATTGCGGCCGGAGCAGCGTTGCTGGACCTCAATATGGGCCTGTCGGGCATCGACGAACGCGCCCTGATGCAGCAGTCGGTCGCGCTGTTAAGCAGCGAGATCACCCTGCCGCTGTGCATTGACACCACCTCAGCCGAGGTGGCCGAGGCGGCTCTGCGGCTTTACCCCGGGCGGGCGCTGTTCAATTCCATCACCGCCGAGACTCAGCGCCTGCAGGAAGTCCTGCCGGTCGCGGCCAAATACGGCGCGATGCTGATTCTGCTGCCGGTGACCGACCAGGGTATCCCCGAGACTCTGCCGGAACGCATCGCGGTGATTGAACGGATTTATGCCGAAGCGCAGAAGTACGGCTACCGCAAGGAGGACCTCTGCGTCGACGCGCTGGTCATGACCGTCTCAGCCAATCCGGCGGCCGCGGCGCTGACTCTGGGGCTGATCGAGTGGTGCTCCCGGGAATGGGGCAGCAATACCATTATTGGGCTATCCAACATCAGCTTCGGGCTGCCCCGCCGCGAACTCTTGAACCGGACCTTCCTGGGAATGGCCCTGGGCTGCGGCCTGAACTGCGCCATCGCCAACCCCATGCTCACCGATATCCAGGAGACCATCCTGGCCGGTGACCTGCTCAACCGCCGCGACCAGCGCTGCCAGAAATATCTGGCCCGGTTCAGCGGACAGGAAGGTTCCGCCACCGCTGCCCCGGCCGCAAAAGTACCGGCGGACCCCGGCCAGCGGGTGCGGGCGGCGCTGCTGAACGGCGATTCATCCATGATGCCCGAGAGTCTGCGCGCGGCCCTCGCGGCCGGGCACAGCGCTGACGAGCTGGTCAATGCGGTGCTGATTCCGGCCATTGCCGAGGTCGGCGAGCGTTTTGAGCGCAAGGAGTACTTCCTGCCCCAGCTGATTATGAGCGCCGATGTAATGCGCCTGGCCATGGAGATATTGGACCCGATACTGCGCCAAACCGGCCAGAATCAGCCCTCGCGGGGAAAGATCGTCATCGCCACGGTCAAGAACGACATCCACGATATCGGCAAGAACATCGTAGCGCTGCTGCTGCGCAACTACAACTTCACCGTCATTGACCTGGGCAAGGATGTCGCGGCCGAGACTATCCTGGAGGCGGCGCAGCGCGAAGGTGCGCGGCTGGTCGCCCTCTCGGCCCTGATGACCACCACCATGGGCGAAATGAAGACGGTCATCGACCTGGCCCGCCAACGCGGCCTGCATGACCTGCAGTTCATCATCGGCGGGGCGGTGATCGATGAACCGTATGCCCGCAGCATCGGCGCCCATTATGCCGCCAATGCTCACGACACGGTAAAAATCGCCAGCCGGCTGCTGGCCTGAGCATCGGCCTGGAACCTCTGCGCGCGCGGGCAGTTATTGCTGCCAGCGGAAGAGGATGCTGCTGATATCTCCGTCATATCCCAGCTGGCGCAGGAATTCGCGGTGCCAGGCGAAAGCGCCGAGTTCCCACTGGGCATGCGCATCGCTGCCAAAGGACAGCTTAATCCCGGCGGCCAGGCACTCGCGCACGAACTCCCGGTCGGGGCGGTTGTGATGGAAATTGATCTCCACCGCAACCTTATTCTGCCGCAGCATCCGGATCAGCGGAGCGAAGGTCTGGCGCGGTTTCTCGCCTTGGCCATTCCAGGAAAAAACCCGGAACGGGTGCGCCAGGATGTGAATCTGCCCGGAGCAGATCAGCGCCTGCGCCAGCATCAGAAAACAATCCGCCGCCTGGGCCGGGGGAAGCTCAGGCAGGCGGTGGATGGCGCCCAGGCGGAGCTGCGTGCCCGCGGCCAGCGGCTCGCCCAGCAGCAGCTGCCCCCGGGCGTTCACATCGACCTCGGTGCCGCGCAGGAAGCGCGCATCGAGCGCTTGGCAGCGCTGCAAATAGCGCAGGTAGTCCTGGGTGCGGTCCTCTCCTGGCAGCAGGTCGGAGATTCTGTCCAGGTGCCAGTCACTCTGCCAATAGCCGGCCTGGCTCAGATACAGATGTCCGGAATGCTCAGTGACGGCGACCTGCTGCAGATTCAGCAAATCGAGCATCTGCGCTGCCCTGTCGCAGTCCATATCCTCGTTACAGTACGCAAAAGGCGTATGGGTGTGGAAGTCGCTCAGCGCCAGCGCTGAGGGTGACTGCAGGCAGACCTGTTCCTGCCGGATGGCACCCTGCTCCAGAGTGAAAATCTGGAATGGGAACGGCGGTTCGCAGAGAGCTGGGGTGCAGGCGAACATCATCCCCTCGTATTCCAGGGTCGGCACGCCGTGATGCTGATGTCCGGACAGGCTCAGGCGGCATCCGCATTCACGCATCAGCGCCACAATCTCGTCTGCGTTGTCATAGCCGTAGATATTCTCCGCTTGCCCGGGCGGGAAGACCGGCACGTGCTGCAGGAAGACCAGCGGCCCGGGATGGGCGTGACTGAGCCGGCGGGCGCGCGCAAATTCCGCCGCAGTGCGGGTGGCATTCCAGCCCGGCCGGCCGGGATCGTCGGGGAAAGCAATCACCCGCACGCCCTTGCAGTCGATGTAATCCGGTGCCTGGATCAGGCTGCGGAACTGCTCCGGGGCCGGATCGTGATTCCCCGGCACCGCCAGGAAGGGAATGCCGCAGCCCTCCAGCGCCTGGGCCAGCTCCGGCAGCAGCAGCGCATCCTGCGGCTGATTGAGGAGGTCCCCGCCCAGGCAGAGCAGATCGATGTCGCCGCACAACCGCAGGTACTGCAGTGCCTGCAGCAGGAAGTTCCGGGCGAAGACCCCCTGCCGGTCCGGGCAGGCGCAATTTCCCTCCCGGGCATAATGCAGGTCCGTAATCACGGCTATTTTAACTGACATCCGGAAGTCCTTCCTAAGCAGCACTACAGTAATAGTATCACCCGGCGGCGGCGGCGGGCGGCACCGCCCCGCCTAGACCGGCAAGCATGGTTACATGACAACTTAAAATAATTCTGAAAAAAAATAAATCAACTAAGTTTGCTTTTTACTCTTGGCCGGATATAGTAACCCCGGCAGGTTCAAAATCAACTCCTTGGTTACGAGGTCAAGTATGAAGAAATCCTTTACCTTGATTGAGTTGCTGGTCGTGATTGCGATCATTGCGGTTCTGGCCTCGATGTTGTTGCCGGCCTTGCAGAAAGCCCGGGCCAAGGCCCAGGCCATCACCTGCATCAACAACCAGAAGAGCATCGGCGTGGCATCGGGGATGTACATGGACGAATGCGAGGGCTGGCTGCCGGGACCCAACAACGGCTTCCTGGCCTGGCCGGGCGGAGTCAGCGCCTTCCCTTTCACCTGGGCCATGCACCTGTATCTGAACCAACCCTTCCGCTATAACAAAGCCTGGACCTTCCCGCCGGGGAACCCGTTGGCTTGTCCCGCGGACAGCATCCGGGACAATCATTACGGCAACCGCTTCCATGTCTACAGCTACGGCACCAACTACTACACCAGCTGGCGGCTGGCCGGCAAGAATCCGATGCAGCAGCCCATCAGTTTCCGCAAGCCATCGCAGTACATGTACACTGCGGATATGGTCTCTTTTCCGTATTACAGCGCCGGCCTGACCTTCGCCGGCACCAGTTACCTGTTCCAGCTCTCTACCGCAATGGACACAACCTACAACGCCCAGGTCGAATTCCGCCACCCCAACCAGACTCTCAATGCGCTGTTCACCGATTTCCACGTCGAACCGATGACCTACAAGCAAATCTACGGCTCGGGCGCAAAATACACCTACAGCGCACGGCCGTGAATTTTCTCCCCCGTAGCACCACGCACATCAGCAAAAAGGCTATAGTATGTCCAGGCGTTGTTTTTTCACCTTGATTGAGTTGCTGGTCGTAATTGCGATCATTGCGGTTCTGGCCTCGATGCTGTTGCCGGCCTTGCAGAAAGCCCGGGCCAAGGCCCAGGCCATCACCTGCATCAACAACCAGAAGAGCATCGGCGTGGCCTCGGGGTTGTATATGGACGACTTCGGGGGCTTTCTGCCCGGTGCCAACAACGGCTATCTGGCCT
>JAAYYJ010000511.1 GCA_012515455.1 Oligosphaeraceae bacterium | reverse complement strand
CACCGTCCCAAGCTGCTGCTGGCCGGCGCCAGCGCCTACCCGCGGATCATCGACTTCGCCCGTCTGCGCGAAATTGCGGACGAGGTCGGCGCATACTTTATGGTCGACATGGCCCACATCGCGGGGCTGGTCGCCGCCGGCGTTCATCCCAGCCCGGTGCCATACTGCGACATCGTCACCTCGACCACCCACAAGACCTTGCGCGGACCACGCGGCGGGCTGATTCTATGCAAAGAATCGCTGCTGAAAAAAGTCAATTCGCAGATTTTTCCCGGCATCCAGGGTGGTCCTCTGATGCATATCATCGCTGCCAAAGCCATCTGCTTCCACGAAGCTCTGCAGCCGTCTTTCAGCGTTTACCAGAAGCAGGTCATCCGCAACAGCGCCTGCCTGGCCACTGCTCTGCAGGGATGTGGTTTCCGCATCGTCTCCGGCGGGACCGACAATCACCTGATGCTGGTTGACCTCCGCCCCAAGGGCGTGACTGGCAAGGACACTGCCACCGCTCTGGACCAGGCCGATATCACGGTGAATATGAATCTGATACCCTTTGATCCGGAAAAACCCACGGTGGCCAGCGGCATCCGGGTAGGTACGGCTGCAGTCACCACCCGCGGGATGACAGAACCGCAAATGCGGCAGATTGCCAAACTGATGGCTGATGTCGCAGACCATATTGGCAATCAGGACGTCTACGCCGCAGTGCGCCAGGAAGTCGGCCGCCTCACCGGCCAATTCCCCATGCCTCAATTCTGGTCGTAAACTGCTTCCCTACGCAGAAAAAAAGAGCGCAACCACTTCGGCTGCGCTCTTTTTTTGCCGGGGACTCTCACCTCAGTTCACCGCACTGCTGCGGATTTCCTCCACTGCAACCGGTGTATGAGTCGTCCTGGGCGCGAGAAAATGGCTGGGAGCAGCCCAGCGCACGGCATTGCGGATAATGCGGCTCACCACCGGATCATAGTAGATCGGATAGGTCTCATGCCCCGGAGCAAAATAGAATATCCGCCCTGCTCCGCGCAGGAAACTTACACCGCTGCGGAAGACATTTCCGCCTTCATACCAGGATATGAAAATGATTTCGCCGTCCTGGGGGATACCGAAGTGCTCGCCGTACATCTCGGAGTGCGGGATCACAAACGACTCGGGCACATCTTTTGCGATCGGGTGCCCCGGCGATACTGTCCAGACCCGCTCCTTCTCGGCGCAGTGCCGCCACAGCAGACTGCAGTCCGTACCCATCAGTTTTTTGAAAATCTTGGCAAAATGGCCGGAGTGCAGCACAATCAGCCCCATCCCCGCCAAGACCCGGCGCTGTACTCTCTCCACTATCTCGTCTTGGACCTCGGCATGGGCACAGTGGCCCCACCACAGCAGCACATCAGTCTGGGCCAGGCGCTCCTCCGTCAAACCGTGCTCTGGTTCATCCAAGGTCGCATATGCAATGGACAAGTCCGGGGCCGCGATCTGCCCGCCGATGGCCTGGTGCAGCCCGTCCGGATAGACGCTCCGAACCTTCTCCTGCTGGCGCTCATGCCGGAACTCATTCCAGATTAAGACCCTGATTGATTCTACCATCGTATTGTCTCCCAGTGTAGATTGTTTCTGCTGCCCTGAAGCAGCCCCAGACATTGCGTTGCTGCTAATAGTATAAGCCGATATCGCGGTTTTCCCAACCCGGAAATCTAAATCTGCCGCAGAGCCTCGCACCGGCCCTGACTTGACCCGCGTTGCAGCCGCAAAACCAGTGGCCCGCCACGGCCCAAATGTTCCGCCGCGGCCCACAATAATCAACTGCCCTGCCCTGGCGAAGAATGATTTTCCCGCCGCTCAAGTCTTTATCCTTTTCCCAAACACCTGCCGGTAGTCGCCGCTGCGCTCTTGCCTGCTTGGCACTTCACCTCTGCCACTGCCAGCCTCGGCAGTCGGTGCAGAAGAGAGCAAAACCTGAGACTTCTGACCCCTTTTTTCCCCGAAAATCAACCGCGCGATTTGCAGAGCCGGCAAAATGGAGTATTATTAGATATTGCCTGTTTAGTATCCAGGATATATATTACTGCACACTTCTCAGGAGTACTGTGACCAGCAACACTGTTACCATCCAGAACCAGCGGGGAATCCATGTCCGGCCGGCAATGCTGATTGTCAAGGCCGCCCAAGGATATCCCGGCAGCATTACGGTCTGCCGCCCCGGCGGAATTGACATCAAACTAAATTCAGCCCTGGCCTTGATGGCCATGGCACTGCACCCCGGAGATACGGTCACCGTCTGCGTCAACGGACCGGAGGAACAACAGAAATGTACCGAAATCTCTGAGCTGATCGCCAGTACATTCGATTTTCCTGAAGCCTGATTCCTGCTACCAGTCATCGCGGTTTCGCCTGTCCTGTACAGAAAGCGGAGAAAACAATGACTAATTTAACCCTGCCTGATCCTATTGTCGGCCAGTGGATATGGCTGCCGGAAACAAACCTGAACCAGGAATCACACCAGTTCTACCGCCGCGACTTCAGCATTGATGAAATGCCCGGCAGAGCCGAAATGTGGATCACTGCCCGCACTGCTTTCCATCTGTTTATCAATGGCCAGCACTGCGCTTCCGGGCCGACTGCCAACCCCGGCGAAAACAGTTATGTCTATTGCGTCAATATCAATTACCTGCTGCAAGTGGGGAACAATCAAATCGCAGTCCAGGTCTTCAATGCCAATGCGCCTTTGAACGGGTTCCGGCAAAAGCACAGCGGCTTCTGGGCTCAACTGCAAATCAATGATCAGCCCCTGGTCTGGTCCGACGAAAACTGGAAATGTTTGGTCGCGGACTGCTATGTCGCCCCGGGCATAATCCAGGCCCAGGGCGCTACCAGTGTGGAAATCATCGATTTCCGGCGCTTCCCTCACAACTGGCAACAGATGGAACTCAGCGGCGGACACCACGTTGCTGCCTCTGCTGGTGAACGCCCGGAGCCGGCCCCAAAGACCATCTGGTACCGCCCCGCACTCTTCCTGAGCGAAGAAAAAGGCCGCAAGCTGCTCGAACCCGCTCCCAATCCCAATGACATCATCGAGTCTTGCGCCTGGGATAAAATCCCCTACACCGGCAGCTGCCGGCAAGTCAGACAGCTGCTCTGGCTGAATTTCACCGCCCTGTGTAAAAAATCCGGCCCCGGTATCTACGTCGCAGAGACCTACCTGCATTCGGACCAGGACTGCCAGCAGAGCGTGGAGTGCTTTTGCGACCGGCCCTATAAATTCTTCCTGAATGACAACCTGGTTGCAGAACAGGCCGTCGTGCCCATTCCCGTGCACGCACCGGCACAAAACTACGGCGAACGCCGTCTGAACATGGACGAATACCGTCCGACAACGGTGGACCTGAGCCTGCGCAAAGGCTGGAACCGGGTGCTATGGGCGCAGGACTGCGCCAGCCATGGCGCGGGTATGACCATCGTCTGGGCGGATGCCCCCAATGGCACCGTCAAGATCAGGCGGCAACCACTGGAAAAATCCAGCGAAGCCTGGTCCCAGGCCGGACCGCTGAAAACTCCATTGTCGCTCTTTTTCCCCAATATTGAAGTCGAGCGGCTCGATTTCCTGGAGTTCCTGCTGGAAAACAATCCGGCCTGGGATCTCAGCGTCGCCTTGCTGGCCTATAATTTCTCGGCCCACAAGCAGCCACCAGGCAGGATGACCAGCGATTCTTCCGTCGTGCTCCTGGACAAGAACTTCAT
>JAAYYJ010000510.1 GCA_012515455.1 Oligosphaeraceae bacterium | reverse complement strand
TTTTTGCCGCAACTCCCGCAGCAGGGCCTGGCTGCCGTCAGTCAGAATGATGCTGCGCAGCAGCGCCATCCCCCCCTCGGCAAAATCTCCGGTGATGCGGTATTGCAGTTTCTCTGCCATGCCTGCCATCCTAGGCCAGTTTTCCGCCTTTGAGCACCAGCTCGACGTCTTCCGGCGAGAGGTCATGCAGCAAGGTGATGTCTTTTTCCGGTTGAGCTTCACTCGTGATTGTGGCCTGGAGTTGCGGCCCGCGCCGGAGCTGCCCGGGCAGCTCCGGGATGCAGATGCGGCTGCCGGCGGTCAGCAGCTTATAATCCTGCCGCTGGCTGAAACGCAGAGGCAGAATGCCGAAATTGATCAGGTTGGCAGCGTGGATGCGCTCAATGGAAAAAGCAATCACCGCCTGTACTCCAAGATACTGCGGGCAAATGGCCGCGTGTTCCCGCGATGAACCTTGACCGTAACTCTCAGCGGCGACAATAATGCCGGAGCGGCCCTGCTCCCGCACCCGCAGCGCCCGCTCGGCAAAGGTCTCTTCCCCGGGCTGATTGAAACACTCAAAGACCACTTGCGCATAGCGCGGGATGTTGCTGCGGTATTTCAGGTGCACCCCGGCAGGCATGATGTGGTCGGTGGTGATCTTGTCCCCCAGCTGCAGCAAGACCTCGCCGCTGAGATCAACCGGCAGTGCCCGGGCCTGGGGCGGCTCGCCGATGGTCTCTTTGCGGATGATTTCCACCGCCTGCCCGGGCGGGGGGGGAAGCAGGACCATGCTGTCGTCCACGCAGAAACGCTCCGGCAGCTGCCAGTCCGGGTAGGTGAGGCCCAGCTGAGCCGCCGCCTCGCGCGGATCAATCAGCTGTCCGCACAGCGCGGTGGCCGCCGCAGTCTCCGGACTGACCAGATAACACTGGTCGTTTTTGGTGCCGGTGCGGTTGAGAAAATTGCGGTTGAACGTCCGGACCGAGATCGTGCCGCTGGCCGGGCTGAAGCCTTGCCCGATGCAGGGGCCGCAGGCAGACTCCAGAATGCGACAGCCGGCTTGCAGCAGCAGCGCCAGGGAGCCGTCCCGGCTGAGCATCTGCAGCACCTGCCGGCTGCCGGGAGCGATGCCCAGGGAGACGCCGGGATGCACCGTGCGGCCCTTCAGCATCGCGGCTACCAGTTGCAGGTCCTTCAGAGAGCTATTGGTGCAGGAGCCGACCAGCACCTGCGATACCGGCAGCGGACCGCACTCGGAGACCGTCCTGATATTGGCCGGGTTGGAGGGGCAGGCCGCCAGGGGCTGCAGCTCCGACAAGTCGATCTCGATGATGCGCGCGTAAACGGCGTCGGCATCAGCCGCCAGGGGCTGCCAGGCATCGGCCCGGCCTTCTGCCGCCAGGAAGGCCCGGGTCTGTTCATCGGAGGGAAACACGGAGGAGGTGACCCCCAGCTCTGCGCCCATGTTGGTGATGGTGGCCCGTTCCGGCACGGTAAGACTCGCGACACCAGGGCCGAAGTACTCCACTGCGGTATTGACATTGCCGTTGCTGCCCAGGATCGAGAGGACCTTCAGAATCACATCCTTGGCCGCGACCCAGGGGCGCAGGGAGCCGCTCAGGCGGATGCCGACCACGGCCGGGCAGACCAGCGCGAAGGGTTCGCCGGCCATGGCCAGAGCCACATCCAGGCCGCCGGCGCCGATGGCCAGCATGCCGATGCCCCCGCCGGTCGGGGTGTGCGAATCGGAGCCCAGCAGGGTCTTGCCGGGAATCCCGTAGCGCTCCAGGTGCACCTGGTGGCAGATGCCGTTGCCGGGGCGGGAATACAACACTCCCTTGGCCGCGCAGACGCTCTGCAGATACAGATGGTCGTTGGCATTCTCCGGGCCGTTCTGGGTGGTATTGTGGTCGATGTACTGGATGGATAATTCCGTCTTGACCCGCGCCACCCCGAGCGCCTCCAATTCCAGAAAGGCCATGGTGCCGGTGGCATCCTGGCAGAGGGTCTGGTCAATGCGGATTTTTATCGCTTGCCCGGCAGTACATTCGCCGGAGACTAAATGACGGCTGATGATTTTTTCCACTAAATTCATGCGTGCGGTCTTTCAGATTAAGGGTTACCATTCGATGGCCAGGCCGGCGGAATTGATGCCGCTGCCGATGCCCAGCAGGGCGGCTTTCCGGCCCGGCTGCAGGACCCCCCCGGCATTAGCCAGGGCGCAGGTCACCGGCAGTGAGGCGGAGCCGCAGTTCCCCAGGAACGGGAAGGTGGGGAAATCTTTCTCGACTGCCAGCTGCAAGGTCTGGAACAGCAGATCGCGGTGGAATTTGCCGACCTGATGCCCGCAGATCACATCCGGGCTGTCGTTGTTCCAGCCGCTTTCCTGCTTGAGCGCCTCCCACATCCCGGCTGCCACCGCCACGCCCTGCAGCATCAGCTCGTGCGAATCGGTCTGCATCAGCGGCTGGCTGCCGGCAGTCATGCCGCCGGCAGCATCGCCCTGGCAGAGGTGGTTGTTGCGGCAGTTCGAGCGCGTGGCGGCGGCCAGCAGCCGGTGACCCCGAGGGCATTCATCACGGCGTCTCAGCAGCACTGCTGCTGCGGCGGAGCCGATGGTCAGAGAGGCGAACTGCGATTTGATGGTTTGGCGGGTCAGACTCAGGTCGGCATTCAGGGTCCGGATGGTGTTCTCCAGCAGCGGCCAGGCGTTCTCGCCACAGACCGCCAGGCCGCAGTTAATCTGGCCCAGCTCGATCATATTGGCCAGGACCATAATGCCCGATACCAGACCCAAGCAGGCATTCGAGATGTCGAAATTCAAGGCAGTGTCCGGCAAGCACAGCTCGCGGTGCACGACCGTAGAGGTGGCCGGCTCCACAAAATCGCGGGAGACAGAGCAGTGCAGCAGGCAGCCGATTTCCGCTGCCGCAGTGCCCGTGGCAGCCAGCAATTTTCGGGCTGCCCGGGTTGAGGCCTGGCTGGGCAGGGTCCCTTCCTGCCAGAAGCGCCGTTCCTGAATTCCGGTCATCAATTCCAGGCGTCCGGCCGGGAGGTGCAGGCGCTCATACAAGGGCTGGAGATGCTGTTCAATTTCCTGTGAGCTCATCCGGTTCTCAGGCAGCTCGCAGGCGAAATCAACTATGCTGACATTTTTATAACGCATTGGCAGTATCGATATTGGAGACGGGGTGGTGAAACAGCATGAGGCGGCGGTCGCCGGCGGGGACAGGGCCTAGCGGGTGTGCATCATGTCGAAAACCATGATGGTAAACAGTATGCAGGACAGCGTGAGGCCGGCCAGGCCAATGACCGGGATGTCCCACAACCTGGGGCCGATCCGGGCGTGAATGATGACGGCCGAGGCCGGCAGAAGCCCGACTTGGACTAAAGCCAGGCAGAGACGGTTGCAGGCGTGATTGAACAGCCGCTGACTGTGCTCCAGCCCAATAAGCTGCTGGTTAATAACCAGGCGGCCTTCCAGCAACTGCCGCCAGAAAACCCGCTGCCGCTGCGGGAATCCGCGCAGCAGCTCAAGCATCTCCTCGCTGATTTCCTGCACTCTACGGACCCGCACCGCGGGATTGAAGCTGCGCAGCACGGCTTTGCGCACAAAGGGCTGCAGGTGCTCCAGGATATTGAATTCCGGATCGAGTTGCCGACCCATGTCGTCAGATACGCCCATAGCCTTAAGAATCAAGTATATATGCGGTTTTAGTCCTAGCTGGTGCCGCTGGCAGAGCAGGTATAATTCCTGCACTGAGGTGCTGACCCGCAGGTCCTGGATGGGGCGATAGAAGAAGCGGTCGATGTAGGCGGCCAGGTCGCGTTCGACGCTTTCCTGATTCGGCTCTTCCCGGAATTCGCTGAGCTTCAGCAGCAGGCGGGCGGCAGTTTTTTCTTGCCGTCGTACCACCGCCGCCAGGAGCCGGGCGAAGCACTCGCGTTCATCCAGCGAACAGCGACCAATCTGGCCGAAATCGACGTAGCAGATTCTGTCTCCCGGTAAAACAAAGACATTGCCGGGGTGGGGGTCGGCATGGTAGAATCCGTGCACGAAGAATTGCTCCAGCAGCAGCTGCGCACCCAGAGCACTGATTTTTTTGCGGTCGATGCCGGCCTTGTCAATTTGCTCCAGGTCAGTGCCCTTGCAGCCGTGGATGAATTCCATGGTCAGGACCTTCGGAGTGCACAAGCGGGGGTAGACTTTGGGCACCACCAGACCCGCCCGGCCCTTGAACTGACGCGCGAAGCGGCAGA
>JAAYYJ010000509.1 GCA_012515455.1 Oligosphaeraceae bacterium | reverse complement strand
TCTCGCCATTCTCAATCAGGAATCCCAGGGCGACATTGGTGGAAAAATCGCCATTGCCGATATTCCCCTGCCCGAATCCGAGAAAATATTTCACATATAGACCGCGCTTGATTGAACGCAGCAGCTCTTCAGACGGCATGCCGCCGAGCTGCACCCGGGTGTTGTACGGCTCACAGGCGCTGTGCGCGGTCGGCTCCACTCCGGCCAGATGCGCAGTGTCATAATCGTACAGGAACATCCTGACCACTCCCGCATCAATCAGCGTGACCGGGCGCGTCGGAAGACCGGCGTCATCATAGGCCGATGAGCCCGGGGCATAATCGAGATGCGGCTCATCCCGCAGGGTCAGTTTTGGGTCAAAACAGCGTTGTCCCAGCTTGTCCTTCAGCGGGGACGTTCCCTTGAAAACCGAGCGGCCGTTCAAGGCTGACAGCACCGGCCCCAGGAACATCCCTGCGGCCTGGGGGCTGAGCAGCACCGGATAGACGCCGCTGATCGCACCGGCGGGGCGGATGCCATATTGGTAATCCTCCTGCAATTCTTTTTTGATGGCCTGCAGGTCATAAAATTCATTCACCTCGCCCCAGCTCCGGCTGCTGCCGGAAAACAGCATATCCTCTCCTGCCACCCGGCAGAATCCGCCTGCCAGACTCCAGCTGGTGCTCTCCTGTTCCTGGAAGAAGCCGCCGGAATTCAGGCAGAATCCCTCGCCCTCGGAACGGCCGCCGCCAGCCTGGATATCCATACCGGCATCGAGACTCTTGAGGAAATCGACCAGCTCCGTGCAGTCGCCGATAAGCTTGGCCCGGGTCAGCTGCCGGACCGTATCCGAGCTGGTGCGGACCTGCGCATACTGTCCCGGCGAAGGGAAGCGGTCGAAATGCGCGACTGCACCCTCGGCGGCCAGGGCCACCGCGCGGCGCGTCATCTCCTCCAGTGCATCCATGCGGTTGCCGCCAGCGTCGCCGCGGTGTCCGTTGACGATCACCGACAGGCTGTACTGCAGCGTCTCGCTGGTGCCGGTCTGCTTCAGGCGCCCGGCCTCGAAGCTGCAGCCGTACGCGGTCCCGTAGCTGACCTTAACTTCTGCGGCGCTGGCTCCCAGGGACTGGGCCAGGGTCAGGCATTGCCGGGCACGCTCGACATCCTTCTCGCAAAATACTCTCATGGTTATTTTAACTCCTTGCTGGTAAGCTTATTTTCCGCCAATGAGCACATCCTGAATGCGGATATGGGGTCCGCCGAAAGTCACCGGCAGGGGCGCCTGCCCGTTCTTGCCGCAGCCGCCGCCGCGATTAACGATGGTCAGGTCATTGGCGATGCCGTCAATGGTGTGCAAAGTCTGGAAGACGTTTCCGGACATGACCACATCCCGCACCAATTCGCCGAGCTGGCCGTTCTTGATGCGGTAGGCGTAGGCGGCGGAGAAGGTGAACATCTCCATCATGGTCTGGCCGCCGAAGAGGCCGCAAGCGTAAATGCCATCGTCAACGCCGGCGAACAGCTCCTCCTTGCTCAACGGCCCGTTGTCAATGAAGGTGTTGGTCATGCGCACAATCGGCACATGATGCCGGCCCACTGTGCGGGCGTTGCCGGTGGGGCGGGCACCCATCTTGCCGGCGGTCTCCAGAGAATGCAGATGACCGGCGAGCACCCCGTCGCGAATCAGCGCGGTCCGCTGCGGCGGCGTGCCCTCGTCGTCCACCGGCAGAGTCCCGGCCAGCCCCGGCAGGGTCCCGTCATCGTAGACATTCAAGGCTGGTCCCCCGACCTTGCGCCCCAGTTGCATCAGGGCCCGCATCTTATCATTCTCGTACAGGAAATCCGCCTCGCTCAGATGCCCGAAGGCCTCGTGAATGAACACCCCGGCAAAATCAGGTCGCAGCACCACGGTATGCCGTCCGCCTTCGCATTTCGGTGCCTGCAGCAGCGCGGCCGCGCGCTGCGCGATTTCGCAGGCGGTCTGTTCGCGGCCCAGCACCACCTGGTAGTCATCGCCAGAGGAGAAGCTCTCATGGGCACGCTGGACCTGGTCGCCCTGACGCGCGAATGCGCCCAGGCTGAGCAGTATTTTCGGCAGGCGCTTCTGATGATAGACGCCACGAGTGGAGGCAAAATAAATGGTGCGGATGCCCTCGCTGTAATTGACCGAGCTGGATTCGATGGCCGGGTTGTGGTGCAGAATAATGTCGTTATAACTCTTGAGCAGTGACAGTTTGGCGCTGATGCTCACCTCCCGGAAATCGTGCCGGAAGGGCGGCAGAGAGATGATTTCCGGTGGGATCGGCACTTCGGCCAGCAGGGTCTTTTCCTGCCCCACCAGGGCGGCATCGGCGCACGCCTCCCAGACTTTGGCCCGCAAATTGTCGAGAGTATCGAAAACGCAGGTCCCCCAACCACCTTTGACACAGGCCCGGATGACTCCGCCACAGCTGCAGGCCGTGGTAGCAGTATCAAGGTCCTTGCCGCGGTAACCGAAGGAGCTGCCGTCGTATTCCTCAAAACGAATTTCGGCGTAATCAGCCGGGCAGCCCTGCAAGGCAGCACGAAGTCGGTCTTTCATAATTCCTCATTCTTCAAGGGTGATGTATTGCCTGGCCAGGATGGCGCAGAAGAGCGCAACGGATTTTTTCCCGCACCAGGTCAAAAAGCTCCTGCTGTCCCGGTGGGGTCTGAAAACAGAGACGGTCCAGCTGTGCGGACAGTTCACGCTGCCCGCTGGCCAGGCTGCTGTGGCTGCGCCAGCAGCGCCGCAGCAGCAGCGCGTTGTCCGGGCTGCAGCGCAGGGACGCCAGCCAGCGCAGCGTCCGCGCCTGCGGCCGGCTGTGGCGCCAGAGCAGCCCCAGCAGATCAGTCAGGACGCACAGCAGTGCCAGGGCGACGAACCAGCCTGCGGCATGGTGCCCTCCGCCCGTCGCCGGAGCATCCGTGACCGCCTGCAGAGCGTGCAAGCCCTCCCGGGGCTGCATAGCCGGCAGGGTGGCGGTAAAGGTAACCTGCCCCGGGCCATGCAGAGTCAGTTCGCCGGCCGGGCAGAACTGCACCGCCCAGAATCTTCGGCTGAGCTGCCATTGCCAGCCCTGGGCGCTGATTCCTCTCCAGTCACAGCGCCAGGGGGTGAATTCCCAGCCCGCAGGCGCGGCTGCGGTCCAAGATTCGCTCTGCGGCCGGCGCCAGGAGCAGAGCCGCAGGGTGATTTCCCCCGGCACGCCGAGATGCGCCTCAGCCGGCGGGGTCAAGTCCGGCTCCGGGGCCGGCGGGGGCAGGCGCCACAGCCACAGCCCGGCGGCCGAGAACGCCAGGGCGCAGCCGGCGGCCAGCAGCCCCCGCCGGATAAACAGGGGCGGGAAATTCATGGCAGCCTCCCCTGCAGGAACTGGCGCACCGATTCCAGCACCGTCTGCGCCGGAGTCAAGGCAAAGTACTGGGCGCCGCAGGAGCGAATGGCAGCGCGGCAGTCCTCCGACCCAAAGGCAGAGGCCTGGCCCGCGCTGCCGGTGTGGCACAAGCACCGCCGGGAGGTCTCCGCATCCTGCACGGCCAGCCAGAATCCCTCCGGCAGAGCAGCCAGGGGCTCGACCTTGACCTGGGCCACGATGACCTCGTGCCGGGCCGCCAGTCGCTGCAGCGCGGGCTGATAGCCTGTCGCACATAAATCGCTGAACACAATGATACGTGCGGGCCGGCGCTGCACATTCTGCAGCCAGGTGAACACGTGGGCGAGATCGGTCTTGCGCCCCAGCGGCTGCAGCTCCTGCAATCCCGCGATTACCCGGCCGGCCTGACGCTGGCCGCGGGCCGGTTTCAGGCGCAGTTCCAGGCGGTCGCTGAAGCAAAGCAGGCCCAGGGGGTCCTGGGTCCAGGCCGCGCAATAAGCGAACAACCCGGCGGCCTCGCAGAGCAGGGGCCAGGCCTGCGGCTGGCGGAACAGCGAAGCCGAGCAGTCACAGGTCAACAGCAGAGGCAGTTCCCGGTCTTCCTGGCAGCGCCGGCTGTAGGTCCGTCCGCTGCGCAGAGTAGCGCGCCAATCGATGCTGCGCGCATCGCTGCCTGGCTGGTACTCGCTGAGTTCCGCGAATTCCAGTCCCCGCCCCTGGAAACTGCTGGCATACAAGCCGGACAACGACTGCCGGGCCGTCCGCGCCAGGCGCAAAGACAGCAGCCGGACCAGTTCCTGAATTGATGATGAGCTGTACACCATGGCGGGGCAAAAAGGGCGAAAAACACTGCCGGGAGGCATTTTTTAGGGAAAAAACGCCGCGACAACTGGAAAGTTGGCAATTGTGTAACATAATATCTGGATAGCATTTTTCATCTTCCGGGCAGGCCTTTTAGGGAAAAACCGATCCGCGGCTGGCCCTCCCGGTCCGGTCTTCACCGCTGCGGCACTGCCGGTGGTTTCAGTCAGTGCCGCTTGCCAGTCAGAACTGCGCCGAATGAACAGCACTGCTCAAAATCTCGCCTCCGGCACCGCCTTTCTCGCCGAACTCCGGGAGAGGATCGGCACAGTCCTGGTCGGGCAGGAGCAGCTCCTGGACGGGATGCTGATCGGTCTGCTGACCGGCGGCCATATCCTGATTGAGGGCCTGCCGGGGTTGGCCAAGACCCTGGCCGTAAAACTCCTGGCCCAGGCCGTCGGCGGCAGCTTCGCCCGGCTGCAGTTCACCCCCGATATGCTGCCCTCCGACATCGTGGGCAGCACGGTCTATCGCCCGGAAGACCAGAGCTTCGCGGTCAAAATCGGCCCCCTGGCGGCCAATATCGTGCTGGCGGACGAAATCAACCGCGCCCCCGCCAAGACTCAGAGTGCGCTGCTGGAGGCAATGCAGGAGCACCAGGTCACCATCGGCTCAGAGACCATCGCCATGCCGGAGCCTTTCCTGGTCATTGCCACCCAGAATCCCCTGGAACAGGCCGGCACTTACCCGCTGCCGGAGGCGCAGAAAGACCGTTTCCTGCTGCGCCTGAAGCTGTCCTACCCCAACCGGGCGGAGGAGCGGCTGATCCTGACGCGCATGGGCTGCACCGCGCCGGCCCATTCCGTCCCGCCGGTCATCAGCCCGGACCGGATTCTGTCCGCCCGCGCCCTGCTGGATGCGGTCCATGTAGCACCGGTTCTGCATGAGTACCTGCTGGACCTGATTATTGCCACCCGGCCAGGCGAAGGCCGGCATTTGTCCGAACACCAGCAGGGATTGAGCTTCTCCGCCGCCGAGCACCTGGAGACCGGTGCCTCGCCCCGGGCTGCGATAGCCCTGCTGCTGGCCGGCAAGGCCATGGCGCTGCTGCGCGGCCGCGACTACCTGCTCCCGGAAGACCTGCAGGCGGTCCTGCCCTGGGTCCTCGCCCACCGTCTGGTGCTGAATTTTACCGCCGAGGCCGCCGGGCTCACTGCCGAGGACCTCTGCGCGCAGCTGCTGCGCGCAGTCAGGACACCATAATTACCGTTCGTTCCTCTGCTCTCTCCGACCATTATTCCCCCTGAGACCACCCTGATGAGCACACCTGCAAGTGCGACCATGCTGATCGCCGGCGACCTGGCGCCGATCCGCAAATTTGCCCCTTTGATGGCATCTGATCCGCTATCCGTCTACGGCGACCTCCTGCCGCTGCTGCAGGATTCGGCTCTGAACATCGTGAACCTCGAATGCGCTCTGTCGGGCACTCAGTCAGTCGTGAAGAGCGGGACCGTCTTCCGGGCGCGCCGGAGCATCTGCCCAGCCTGGCGCCGTTCCAGGTCGTGACCCTGGCCAACAATCACGTCTTCGACTACGGCGTAGAGGGCTTCGAGGACACCTGCACTCTGCTGGCCGGCCGGGGCATTAAATACCTCGGCGCCGGAAAGAACCGCCGCCAAGCAGAGGAACCACTGCGGCTCGATTTCGCCGGCGAAAAAATCGCACTGCTGAATTTCAGCGAAGGCGAGGACTGCACTGCGGCCGGTCGTTCGTCGCCGGGGGTGTTCGGCTGGGAGCCGCAGCGGGCCTGTCAGCTGGTACGCAGCCTGCGCCAGGAAGGCCGGCAGGTCTTCGTGATTGTCCACTGCGGTCTGGAGTACATCCCTTTCCCGCCCCCGTATGTGCAAAACGCGTTCCGGCGCCTGGCCCGGGCGGGCGCGACCGCGGTCATCGGGCATCACCCGCACGTCCCCCAGGGCATTGAGTATTATCACGGCGTCCCCCTGGTGTACAGCCTAGGCAACTTCGCTTTTTACCAGGACATCAAGCTGTACTACCGCAAGACCGGCTATCTGCTGCGAGTTACTCTGGGCCAAGGCCGGCGCTGGCAGTTCGAGCCGCTGCCCTACAGCATCGAGGATGACGGCCTGCACCGGCTCACCGGCGCCCGCCAGCAAGATTTCCCGGCTCTGCTGCAGAGACTCTCCGACCCCCTGCCGGAGAACAATGCCCAGGCCTGGCACGGATTCCTGAAATACTACGGCCTGAACGGCTTTCAGGAAGAAGTCGGGCGCATTATGGCCGCCCTGTCCGAAGACCCGGGCAAAGGGCTGGCGATGTTCCGCAACCGCCTGCTGACCAAGCAGCACAACGAACACTGGACCGCCTTCTTCAACCGCGGCATCGGCCGCCAGCTGTCAGACGCCCCGGATTGGGCCTGGCAGATCAACCAGGAGTACTTCAGCAAACATGTCTGAGCAGCCTGCCCGCATCGTGATCACCGATTCCGGCCTGGGTGGTTACAGCATCTGCGCCGGACTGGCCGCGCGTTATGCCGGCCACCCACTGGAACTGATTTACTTCAATGCCCAGCCCGAATATGACGGCGGGTACAACAGCATGAACGGTCTGGAGCAGCAGCTGCACGTGTTCGACAACGCCCTGCTGGCCATGCAGCAACGCTGCCAGCCGCACTGCATCGCCATCGCCTGCAATACCCTCTCCGTACTCTATCCCCGGACTCAATGCGCCCGCCTGGCACCCCTGCCGGTTTTCGACATCATTAACTGCGGGGGGGAGCTGATCCTGGCGGCGGCCACCGCCGAGCCCACCGCCGACATCCTGATTCTGGGCACCCTGATCACCATCAAGTCACAGGCGCACCGCAGGATGCTTCTCGCTGCCGGCATCCCCGCGGCGAGGATTTTCACCCAGCCCTGCCCCAGAGTCGCGCTGCTGCTTGAGCATGATCTGCACAGTCAGGAGATGGAAGCGCTGCTGGAGTCATATCTGGCCGAGGCCTGCCGCCAGCTGCCCGACCCGCAACGCCCGCTGCTGGCAGCGCTGTGCTGCACCCACTACCCCTATATCCAGGACACCTTCCAGCGCCTGCTCCAGAAGCATCACCCCGGGCCGGTGACACTGCTCAACCCCAATCAAGCCTTCACCGCTTTGCCAGGGCTAGTCCCCGGCAGCAGCCAGCCGGACGGGCGGCCGGCTGCGGTCTCCGTCCTCTCCCTGGTGCCCTTCCCCCCCGATACCCGCCAGAATATCAGCGCTGCGGTGGCCGGAATCTCTCCTGCCTGCGCGGCAGCCCTGCAGCATTATCAGCTCATTCCTGACCTTTTCCCCATCGCCTGAGCGAGACCTCCCACACTCGTTACCCCCCAGCCCACATCGGAAAAACATGCTTCCTTTCATCATCAATCTGGCCCGCGAGGGCGGAGAACTGGCCCGCCAACTGCGCAGCAGCGTGCTGCAGGAACAAAGCCAGATCAGCTGTAAGAGCACTTTAAAGGACCTGGTGACGGTGGCCGACCGCCAGGTGGAGGAATTTGTCAGTGCCGAAATCCGCCGGCGTTATCCCAGTCACGGCATCTATGGCGAGGAGCAGGGCCGGTCCAACCTCGACAGCCCCTACTGCTGGGTCATCGACCCCATCGACGGTACCGCATCATACATCCACAACCAGCCCTTCTACAGCACCTCCATCGGCCTGCAGTATAACGGCCGCGGTCAGGCAGGAGCGGTGTACTGCCCGGTATTGCGGGAGCTCTTTTATGCCGAACGCGGCCAAGGGGCTTTCTGCAACCAGCAGCCCATCCGTGTCATCGACCACGGCAGACTGGCTGACTCCCACGTCAGCACCGGCTTCTCCTGCCTGCGGGCCGGCTGGGAGGAATGCAACAACCTGCCCTACTTCTGCGCCGTCGCCAAAGAAGCGCGCGAAATCCGCCGCTTCGGCTCCGCGGCCATGGACCTCTGCTACGTCGCCGCCGGCAAGCTCGATGCCTTCTGGGAGCTCAACCTGCAACCCTACGACGTCGCCGCCGGCACACTGATTGTTGAGGAAGCAGGCGGTCAAGTCTCGGATTTGCGGGGCGGACCGGACTGGCCGCAGCAGGGGCTGCTGGCCAGCAACCGCGTCCTGCACCAGGAAATGCTGCCCTTCTTCAGTGGCTACCACAGGCCTGCCTAATCGCATCCCAACCAACAGGTAAAATTATGCTCACCGCCCACAAGCCTTCGATCTGGAGCAACATCTGTTCCGACCTCAGCGCGATGCCCGAAATGTTCTCCTCCAGTCATCTGCATTACGCTGAATTAAGCATCAGTCATTCCGCCGACCTGGTGGCACAGAGTCCGGCCCAGTGGCAGAAATTCCGCCAGGAATGCGAGGACCTCGGCCTGTACTTCCGGCAAGGGCATCTGCGCAACCAAATCGACATCGCCACCTGCGACCGCCAGAAGAGCCAGGAGATTCTGGAACTGCTGTACCGCTGGCTGGAGATGTACGAGACCCTGGGCATCACCGCCGGGGTCATCCATCCCGGCGGCTGGGATGCACTCTACCAGGGCGTGGAGACCGCCAGGATGCAGGCCGCCCGGGCGGAATTATTGGGCAAACTGGCCTCCTTCACTGCCTCCATGCAGGTCACTGTCTGCCTCGAGAACATCCCGGATACCGCACCGGATTACGCCTCCCTGCAGGAAATGCTGGACCAGGCTCCGGCCGGCAGCCGCCTGGGGGTCTGCCTGGACACCGGGCACTTGAATCTGACCACCGCTGATCCCGGTAATTTCATCCGTCAGGCCGGGCCGAAGCTGCTGGCACTGCATTTGAATGACAACTGCGGAGCCCAGGACCGCCCCCGGGACGCCCAGGGTTACTGGTATCCAGACGATCTGCACCTGCTGCCCTACTGGGGCAAGCGGGCGGTGAACTGGAAGGAGGTCTTCACTGCACTGCAGGAGGTTAACTACCAGGGGCTGCTCAATTTCGAAATCCCCGGCGCCGTCGGGGGCGCCTCGCCGGCCATCCGCCGGGCGACCTGCCGCTGGGTGCCGGAGCTCACCGCCGCACTGCTCGAGCTCTAATGCGACGCACCCGCGTGATCCGCAGGGTGTGAATCTGTCCCCGGCGCGTACCGGTTCCGGGATTGAGGGGCGTTTTCGGTCAAAAGAAGCGGCTGATTTTGCCCCCCCTGCCATTGAGCTTGGCTCCCCTCCCCCCCTCTTTCCGCGAGACGGGAGGGGTGCGGACCGGTTGCCTGGCCGGAAAGCCTGGCCGGGATTTGTCACTTCCCGGCCTGACATCCGGCAAATCACAGTTATATTATCTTTTTCACTCCGCACCTGGGCCGCATCCGCCCGGCCCGGATTTGCTTATCAGCCTTTACAGGATATACTTGATGTCGGAAATTTTACCGAGCATTCTTTCGGCCATTGGCAACACCCCCCTGGTTCAGCTGCAGCGCCTGCCCGCGGCCGGTTCTGGCAAAATTCTGGTCAAAGTGGAAGGTCTGAACGTCGGCGGCAGCATCAAGACCCGCACCGCTCTGGCGATGATTGAGGGTGCCGAACGGGCCGGACGTCTCCGCCCCGGTTCCGTGGTCATCGAGCCGACCAGCGGCAACCAGGGTATCGGCCTGGCATTGGTCTGTGCCTTGAAGCATTACCGCTGCATCATCGTGATGCCGGATTCCGTCAGCGTGGAACGCCGCAGCATTATCAAACTCTACGGGGCCCAGATTGTCCTGGTCCCCGACACCGGGGATATCGGCAAGGCCATCGATGCCTGCATCCGCAAGGCTTTTGAACTGCGCGACAGCCTGCCCGGGGCCTACGTCCCGCAACAGTTCGAGAATCCCGACAACCCGGATATCCACCGCCGCACCACTGCCCAGGAAATCCTGCGCCAGCTGGGCGAGACCCGGGTGGACGCATTCTGTTGCGGCATCGGCACCGGCGGCACTTTGACCGGCATCGGCGAGGTCCTGAAGCAGAGCTTCCCGGAGGTCCTGATCGCGGCCGTGGAGCCTGAGAACGCGGCCATTCTGGCTGGCGGGGCCATCAGCACGCATTTGCAGATGGGCATCGGCGACGGCCTGGTGCCCAAGAACCTGAATACTGACCTGATCACTGAATGCCTGACGGTTTCCGATGAGGAGGCCATGGCGGTCGCCGGCGCTCTGGCGCTCCAGGAAGGCCTGCCGGCCGGCATTTCCAGCGGTTCCAATGTCGCCGGGGCGCTGCGGCTGGCCCGGCGCCTGGGACCGGACAAGACCATCCTGACCATCCTGCCCGATTCTTATGACCGCTACTACTCCACCCCCCTCTTCCGCCATGACTGAAAAATTACTCTCCGGCCAGAACGCTCTGGTCTCCGGCGGTGCCCGCGGCATCGGCGCTGCCATCGTCGAGCAACTCCTGCAGCTGGGGGCCTCGGTCACTTTCTGTGGCCGCAGCCCGAGCTCCGCCTTGGCCGAACGCAGCGCCTACCTGGACCGTCTTTATCCCGGGCAGTGGCAGTACTGCCACTGCGATATCAGCGACCGCAGCAGCCGCGAGCGGCTGCTGGATGAGTGCCGGCGCGCTTTCGGCGAGCTGGACATCCTGGTCAACAACGCCGGCGTGGCACCCGAACAGCGCGCTGACATCCTGGAAGCCACAGAAGAGAGCTACGACCGGGTGATGGATATCAATCTCAAGGGGCCATATTTCCTGACCCAGGCCGTGGCCCGGCAAATGTGCGCCAATCCCAAACCCGGGCGCTGCGTTATTACCATCGGATCGATTTCCGCCGAGACCGCCAGCACCAGCCGCGGCGAGTACTGCCTGTCCAAGGCCGGACTGGCCATGCTGACCAAGCTCTGGGCGGTGCGGCTGGCCGAATTCAACATCGCGGTCTTCGAAATCCAGCCCGGGATCATCAAGACCGATATGACCGCTGCGGTGCAGGAGAAATACGACCGGCTGCTGGCAGACGGCTTGACCCTGCAGCGACGCTGGGGCTTGCCCGAGGATGTCGCCAGGGCGGTCAAGGCCCTGGTCTGCGGCCTGCTGCCCTACTCCACCGGACAGGTCATCCGGGTGGACGGCGGGATGTCGCTGCCGCGTCTGTAGCGCCTCCGCCGGTGGGTAGCGCTGCCTCCGCCTGTCCGCCACGCCAGTGCCCAGCCGGAGTTTGCAAAATGCCCATCTGTGCAGTATCTTAAGATGAGCCCTTCTTCACCCATCCGTAACTCTTCCAGGCAAAAAAACATGACTACCTACAGCCAGAATGTCGCCGCCGTGCTGGAGCGCTTAAGTGCGGTCAGGATTATCCCGGTATTGGTCTTGAATTCCCTCCGCGAGGGGTTGAAAATCTGTGAATTGCTGCAGCAGAACGGCCTGCCGGCAGCGGAAATCACTTTCCGGACCAGTGCTGCGGCCGACATCATCCGCGCCGCCGCCCGGGAATTCCCCGGGCTGCTGCTGGGAGCCGGCACAGTCCTGAATCTCCAGGACCTGCAGCGGGCCCAGGATGCAGGGGCCAGCTTTGCGGTCGCCCCGGGCTTCAATCCCAAAGTAGTCTCGGCTGCCCTTGCCGCGGCTTTCCCTTTCGCACCGGGAATCTGCACCCCCAGCGAAATCGAACAGGCCGTGGAGCTGGGCTGCCGGCTGCTGAAATATTTCCCGGCCGAAGCCGCCGGGGGAGTCAAAATGCTCAAGAGCCTGATTGCGCCCTATCGCCATCTGGGCCTGCACTATATGCCCACCGGCGGCATCACCAGTGACAACGCCCCGGATTATCTGGCCCTGCCGGAAGTCGCCGCGGTCGGCGGCACCTGGCTGGTCCGGGACACCGATCTGAAGCAAGGCAATTGGGAGCAGATCGCCGCCAGCATCCGGGCCGCTGCAGCATTGGTCAACCAGCGTTGATTGCATATCACTCATTAAACAAGGACAAGGTAATGAAAAAAGTCTGCTGGATTCTGCTCTTGGTTAGCGTCTTAGTGGGGAGCGGACTGTTGGCCCAGTCCAAACCCGGTCCTGACCCCAATACAGCGCCCGCCGCCAGCACCAGCGTCACGGCCCCGCCCGCCGCCGGCAAGAGCGTCGAAGCGGCTCCCACGGCACAGCCGACCACGCGGCGGCCCGCGGCGGCCCGGCCGGCCAGGAAGGACCGGGTCTCGACCCGGCAGCCCGCGGCTCCTGCCGCCGCCGCACCTGCGCCCGCCGCCGCCGGCAGCGCCAAAACCCATGGCCTGACCTTCAAGCAGATTCTGACCCAGGGCGGCGACATCATGCATGTCATTGTCGGGCTGTCGTTAATAGCCGTAGGGCTGATTATCTTCTACCTGCTGACCCTCCGGCCAGGACTGATTTTTCCCAAGCATTTCATTATGGAAGTGCAAGACGCCGCCGAGACCGGCGACTGGGAATTGCTGCGCGAGCTCTGCCAGGAGAACGCCTCTCCGGCGGCCATGATTATCAATGCCGCTCTGGAACAATGTGTGGATGGGCAGATTCTGGACTACAATGCCGCTCGTGACGCCATGGAGGATGAAGGTGTGCGCCAGGCCGGCTTCCTCTGGCAGCGCATCCAGTACCTGCTCGACATTTCGGTGCTCTCACCGATGGTCGGGCTGCTGGGCACCGTCTGGGGCATGATGGTCTCCTTCTCCGGCCTGGAAAGCGGCCTCAGCATCATCAACAAAGCCGATGCCCTGGCCTCGGGCGTAGCCCAGGCGATGTACACCACCTTCGGGGGGCTCATTGTGGGTATCTTCTCCATGGCCGCATACGCCATTTTCCGGGGCCGCATCAACCGGCTGGTCGGAGTCTTGGAGAGCACCTGCAATGCCGTCCTGCGCCGGCTGGCCCAGGGGCGGAAATTCACTCCTTGAGTGTGCCAGTTCCCTCTGGCAATTCGTTCAACTGCCGTTTCCGGCACTAACGCAAAAGTGTGGGCATCATGAATTTCAAACGTCATATCCACAGTACTTCGGAAAGTTTCCAGATGGCGCCCATGATTGATATCATGTTCATCCTGCTGATTCATTTCATGGCCGCGACCATCTTCGCGCAGTGGGAGAACAAACTGGGCATACAGGTCCCCGCTGCAGACTCCGGCGTGCGGGCCGACCGTCAGCCCGGTGAGGTTATCATCAATATTGACGCCGGCGGCGAAGTATACATCAATAGCCAGCTCATCAGCCCTGAGCGGCTGGAATTCCTGCTCCAGCAAATCGCTTCGACTTTCAAAAGCCAGCCGGTGATCGTGCGGGCCGACAGCGAGACCCGGCACAAGGCAGTCATCAAGGTCCTGGATATCTGCCGCAAGGCCGATATCTGGAATGTGGCCTTCGCGACCCTGCCAAAGGAGAACACACCTTGAGGGCCCACCCGGGAAATCTCATCCCTCTGCTGACCGCGTTGCTGCTGGCCGGCAGCGCGGCTCTGGCCCAGCACCTGGTGGAAGACATCCGCGACCCGGAGCAGCATTTTCTCTATGCCGCCGGGCTGATGCAACGCGAATTCTATGACTTGGCCCAGCCGCAGCTGCAGCAGTTCCTGGAACGCTATCCCGATCATGCCCGTGCACGGGAAGTGCACAAGCTGCTGGTGCATTGCTGCCACGCCCAGAAGAAAACCGCCGAGACCCTGGCAGCCATCGAGAGTTTCCGCCGGAAATGGCCCGAAGACCCTCTGAATGAGCAGCTGCTGACCACCAAAGCGGCAATCTATTTCACCCAGAAAGACTACCCCGCCGCCAGTGAATGCTTCCAGGAATTGCAGCAGTCCAAGGATGCCCAGAGGGCTGAATCAGCCCTCTACCACCTCGGGCAGTGCCACCTGGCCTTAAACCGGCCCGCCGAAGCCCTGGAGGCCTTCAAGACTCTGGCCGGGCGTCCCCTGAGCGGTGATTTCCCCTACCGGCCCTATTCCGCCTATTACGTGGCCAAGAACGCACTTGACCAAGGCGACCAGGACAGTGCGGCCGCGCTTTTCGCCAAGATTGCCGCGGGGGAAAATATCCCTGACAATATCAAGGAAGATACTCTGATCCGTCTGGCGGACCTGTATTTCGGCCGGCAGGATTACCGGCGCGCCCTGCAGTTCTACGATGAATACCTGGTGTTTTTCCCCAGTCGCCCGGCCAATCAGTACATCCGTCTGCAGAGGGTGTTCTGTTTCTACCAGCTGCAGGAATTCGCGAAGGTCGTTGACACCGCCGCAGAATGGCGCAAAAGTTTTCCCGAGGGCGGCAATTTTGAATTGGACGTAGTGCAGGGTGATTCGCTCTGCGAACTGAAGCGCTATGAAGAGGCCCTGCCGCTGTACTGGCGCAGCGGCCTGAACCAGGCCACTCCCGACGCACAGCGTCGGCACTGCCTGCTGCAGGCCCTGGATTGTCTCAATTCTTTGCAGCGGTACGAGGAGCTGCTGCAGCGCGGGCAGGAACTCCTGCAGGAATTCCCGAATCTGGCTGAGAAAGGCGGCATACTGTTCAAAATGGGGCAGGCCGCCAGCCATTTGCAGGACCTGGCCCGGGCAGAGGAATGGTACCGGCAGGCGCTGGAATTATACATCGGTGAGACCAGCAACTACCTGGTGGTCGCCAATGCGTTGCTGCATTGCCTCGAACAATCCCGGAAATGGGCGGAGGGCGCAACCGTAGCCCGGCGGATTTCCGAAAAAATTGCCAGCGAGCATCAGGCTGCGTACCGGCTGCAGGCCGCGACCATGGCGGCGCAGTTGCCGGACTGGCCGGCAGTGCAGGAAGACTGCCGCTATATTCTCAAACATTACCCTTCCGCCGGGGGGGTAAAAGAAGATACCCTGCAGCTGCTGGCCAATGCCAGCATTGCCCTGCAGGAATATCCCGAGGCCAAACTGCACCTGGTCGAGTTGCAGAAAACCGCCCGGGCGGAACTCCAGGGCCGGATCGCAATTTTGCTGGCCGAGGTGCTGCTGAGCCTGAATGACTCCCCGGCAGCAGCAGTCGTGCTGGAGCAGGCCCGCACCCTGAGTCACCTCCTGCCCGCGGAAAAACTGGAAATCCTGGTGCTGCTGATGCGCGTGCGCCTGAGCCGGGACGACATTGAGGCCGCCTACCCTTTGAGCGAAGAAATTCTCGCCTGGAAGGGAGACGAGAGCAACACCCTGGTCACCGCGCTGATTTGGCTGGAGATCGGTGTCTGCCAGCGCCAGAAAGGAAAATTCACCGGGGCGGTCGCGGCTTACCAGCGCGCATATGCCCAGGCTACTGAGCCGCAACTGCGCAACCGCGCCGCAGTCAGCCTGGGCGAAATCTACCTGCACCTGGACCAGTTTGCCGACGCCGAGAAAATTCTCACTGAAACCATCGCCGGGAACCTGCGGGAGAATTATGCCAGCAGCCGGGAACTGTATTCACTGCTGGCGGAAGCCAGTTACGACCTGCAGCATTACGACCAGGCCTTCGCCGCAGTGGAAAAATGCTTCAGCGCCGGCACCGGCGACGGCGGCAATCTGCGCTCTGACACCCGGGCCCGCTGGATTATGGCGCGGCTGCTCTTCGAAGTGGAAAAAGACCCCGCGAATGCCCTGCCATACAGCATCCGCTGCTTCGTGCTGGCGGACGACGAGCTCTATTCTCCCCAAGCCATGGAACTGGCCATCAGAATCTCCTTGGCCTTGGGGAAGGAACAGGATGCCCGCGGCACCTGGGCGGAACTGCAGCAGAAATATCCCGCCGCCGCCGCCGCCCTGCAGAACACCCCCCCCATGCGGGACTGGTAGAAGACCGGCGACTGCAGCCTCCAGGCGCCCGGCCGGGGAGCAGAAAAAAACACATAAAGCGTAGTTATGTCTTGCAAAAAACTATAAATTGCTTATATTTGGATTTATGACTATGGGCATATCGTCAATACAGTACGAGGAAGTTCAACATGAGTTCTGTCAGAATTCTGATTTTATCTGAACAGATGCGGGGAACATCTTTCGCCCTCAGTGCAGACCAATACACGATAGGACGGGCTGAAAGCTGTGACATCTGCATCTCCGATCCAACCATCAGTGGCCATCACTGTACCTTGCTGAAGCTTGAGGCTGACCGTTATGCAGTGCGTGATGAAGGCTCGACCAACGGCACGAAAGTCAATGAAGCCAAAGTCACCACTGAGACCGTCCCCTTGAGCAACGGCGACATCCTCCAGATTGGCGGAGTCGAGGTGTTGTTTGACAACCGGCAGGACAACAAGCAGGAATCACGCACCATGACGGTGATCAATCTCGAGGACACTGGCACCAGCGAGATTGCCACCACCACGATGAAGAACCTGGGCGCCAAAATCGGCGCCAAAAAAGGCGTGACTCTGCGCGAAAATCAATCGCATACCAAGGTCCTGCATATCGTCCTGGGAATCCTCGGGCTGCTGGTGCTCGTCGGCTTGGGATTCCTGCTCACAGCACTTTTCTGACCCCTCCGGCGACAAGGGGCAATCGCAAGCACCTTCCGCCTCAGCCGGACGGGTGCCGGCCGCATTCGGCCCGGCCTGAGCCTTGACCAGCTAGGCAGCAGCCCCCCCCCGTTACAGTCGCAGACTGAGTGGATGACGCCAATTGCACCCTCTGCAATTGGCTGATTTTTTTCCTCGCGGCGTCCCCGCCACAGCGTTGCCATCAGGATAAACAATATGTCAAAAGATACCCCCCCCCCCCCC
>JAAYYJ010000508.1 GCA_012515455.1 Oligosphaeraceae bacterium | reverse complement strand
CGTCAAGGACTAAAATTCACCACTGCCAATAATGTAGCCTTGGATTAGGCAATAACAACCCGCCCGTCCCCCAGCCACTGGGGGGGGAGTGATTATCTGCCTGACAGCGCCAATGCGGACTGTCAGCCCATCTTCGGGGCAACCGGCTGCTGCCGTCCGGCAGAATTCTCCAGGCAGTTGTCGACAATTCCGATGATAAGCATCGATGCCAGCAGCGAACTGCCGCCGTAACTGAATAACGGCAAGGTAATGCCGGTGGTCGGGAACAGCCCCAGATTGACCCCTAGATGCATAAATGCCTGCCCGCTAAGCATCACCCCGCTGCCAATGTACAGCAGACGCTGGAAATCACTGCCGGCTTTGATGGCTTTGCTTCAGCAGAAGCTCAACCAGGCCAGGGACAGCAATATCAACGGTGCCACACCGAACACCCCGAGCACCTCCCCCAGGCCAGCCACGAAGGAGTCATTCATGCGGAACGGCACTCGCAACAAGGGCTGGCTGCTGTCAAAAGGCACGCCGAACCATCCCCCCCGGGACAGACATTCCTGCATTTGCGACACCTGCCAGCCCGCCCCCAGCGCATCTCCCGGGGCAGGGATGAAAAATGCCGTGAGTCGGCGGCGGATATACGGATAACGCCAGAGCATGAGCGCAGCGGCAAGCACGCCGCTGCCCGCCAGGCTGCAGAGATGCCAGGCTTTTGCCCCCCCGCACCAGAACATCGCCAGGAATGCCAGACAGTAGACCATACTCGTACCGCAGTCAGGCTGACTGAGAATCAGCCCAATCCAAAAAACGATGGCCAGCAGGCTCACGGCCAGGCCGGGGGCGCGGTCCGGACGAAAACGCGGATTGGCCCACAAGCCGGCGAAGCACAGCAAAAAAAACGGCTTAGCCAGTTCGCTGGGCTGGACGCAGAGGCCATGGAATCTGAACCAGCCGCGCATGCCGTTTACCTTCGCCCCCAGAAACAGCACTGCCAGAAGCACCCCGCAGAGCACTGCATACAGCAGCAGCGGCCTGCTGGTCAGCCATTGTATGGGCAACGATGAGATGACCAGAAAGACCCACAGGCCAATCACCAGCCAGATTGCCTGCCGGACAAAAAAGTACTCCACCTGGTTGTCGCCGCGGCTGATTACCAGCATCCCCAGGCAGCCCAGCATCCCCAGAATTATAGCCAGCACTTTCAACCAGCTGAAACGCAAATTCAACAACAGCATACTGCGTAAACAGGGATTGTTCATAGGCTTGCTCTCTTGCGTGGCTTATAGCTTATCAACCGGAATAACCACATCCCGGCCGTTGAGAGACCGGAAGAGCATGTCGGTCTTATCCCAGAGCACCAGGCGTCCCCCGGGCCGCTGCAGCAGAGTTTGCACCCTCCCGCGCAACTGCCCGTCGTACTCGGCCTCCCAGCCGGAGACCCCGACCTCCAAGCCGGTCTGGGCCTCGATTCTGACCGTCCCCAGGCGCTCGCGGAGCTGGGGGGGGCAGTTAATCTGGCGAATAAAAAAGCCCTCCAACCTGAGTTCCTCCTCTTCCCCTAAGGAACTCATCAGCTGGAGCAGCTTTGTTGACACTTCTTCGGCCAGCCGAACCCGCTGCCCCAGCAGTTGCGCCAGCTCATCCTCCGCCGGCAGAATCTCTGCCAGTTCAGGCTCAGCACGGTAACGCTGCCATGATTCGCGGGCTGCGGCCAGCTCATCGGGGAGATACCAGAAGACCCCAAGCTGGCGAATTGATCTCGCCAGGCACTGTCCTGCTGGTCCGAAAATACTGCCGCGCAAACCAGGCACTGTCAGTTCCTCGGTATAGGGTTGGCTTGGCGCCGGCTCACGGCCGGCCAGCCAGATAGTCCTGGCCAGCAGAACTAGCGCAGTGAGAACTGCCAGCCAAAAGATTACCAAGGGGCGGGTCTGGGACAGCGGCGGCAGTGTCGGGGCTTTGTCCGCAACTGCCGTGCGCATCTCAGTTGCTCCTCTTGAGAGCGCAGGCGCGCAGCTTTTCCTCGGCAGTGAGGCGAAACTCCGATGCGTTCTCCCCAGTCAAGGACAGATTGCTGATGATCCAGCCGGGATCTTCCGGGACCCGGCCCTGCGAGCCGATGGCCGCCCAGCTGATGGCGCTAAACAGCCAGCCGACCAGCACAAACACCAGAATAAGAAAAATCCGCGCTCCACGTTCTGAATAAAAATAAGCCATTTCCCCCTCCTCCTGTTATTGACTATGCTTTACCGGGGCAAAAACGTCCTCACGTTCCTGCTGGTCAAGTTCTTCAAAATGCGCCATCACTTCCGCCAGGCGTTGCGGATTCCAGGCATTCAGATACTGTCCGCAGCTGGTCAAGACCACTTCCTGCCCGCATACCAAACCGACACAGGCACACAAATTGGCCGGAATGGTCAAACGCCCCTGGGCGGAAATCTCATCGCGCTTGGTATTCTGCAAAAAACGCTGCATCTCCAGACGTTTGTGCATATCCATCAGGCTCGCAGCCTGATCATAGCCTTTGGCAGAATAAAGCTGAGACCACACATGCAGGGGCAGAATCCCCAGACTGCCCTCCGGCCAGTAATGCAACACCACCTCACGGCCGCCGCACTGGTCATAACTGGACAGCACCACAGCCGGCAGCTTCAGCCGCCTGTTCTCATCAAGGGTGATGTGAATGTCACCAGGAAAAAGCATGACGCAAATTCATCCCAGTATATGCAGTCCAAACCAGTCCAAATTATAACAATTTTTAGCTCACGGCCTTAAGATAAGGGATTAAATTGCATTGTCAAGTAAAAAAAATAAATATTTTTCCTGCTTGTCCGTCAATTCTTTATCGGTGTTGAGGCGCGAAGATTGGTGCTGGATTGTCGCCGAAGAGGCGCCGTTTTCGGTTGACCTAGATTAGTATGTGGATGATAATCAAAATCGGCGCCATTTTTGATAGGCGCGAGGCTCCACATTGAAGCACCCTAAGAAGCGGATTTTTCTCTATGAAATCCTGATTCAGACCCAAAATTAATCAACAGGGGCTGGT
>JAAYYJ010000507.1 GCA_012515455.1 Oligosphaeraceae bacterium | reverse complement strand
GGGGCGGTATATCGGCTGAGCTTCTACGCCAAAGGGACCGGCAGCGGCGGCTGCGGCATATCCGGCCTGAATGTGGCCAACTTTGACTTTCAGCCGTCGGAACAATGGGCTTTCCATTCCTTTGTTTTTGTTACTCCCCGGCATTTGGATGGGGTATTTTTGCGGCTGGGGCAATGGACTCGTCAGGGGACCATCTGGTTTGATGAAGTTACCCTGATCGAAGTTCATCCGCTGCCCCAAGAGCGGGATGCTCTTTCTCTGGGTGACGGCGAATCCCTGCGCGACAATCAGTATCGTTTTGCAGCGCCGCTGGCGACCAAAGGCACCAACTATTCCCGTCCCCTGCTGGAGGCTACCGCCCGCTTTAATTCTGATCGCTGGTCCTTCGACCCGGGTGCGTATGTTATCTATAAGCACCAGATCGGCCCGGCCCGGATCGAGGAGGCCCGTGTTGCCATTCAGATCAATCATTACCTTTCCGGTGCCTGCCTGGTGGAGGCCGGCACGGATGGCCAGCAGTGGCAGAGCCTGGGCCAACTGGAAGGGCAGAAAGACCAGACCTTCGTCCTGCCGGCGGAACTGCTGCCGGCCCCGGTGCTCTATGTCCGATTGTCATCCACAGGCTCGCTGCAAATCGACCGGTATGGTTTTGAGGCCCGCTTGCAGGAAACTTTGCCGGATATGAAGGGCAGCACCTTCTTTTTGCAAAGCGATACTGAATCGGACCAATTGGAAGTTACCATTCGTTCCCTGGATGATTTGCTGCCGGGCGATCATAAAAAGCTGCGCTGCACCGTGCAAAATAAAACGGATAAAACATTAACCTTACTTGCGGAGCTCGCTGCTCGTACCGCCGGCGGGACCTCCCAGCCGATGGCCGCCCCCTTTTCTTTTCCGCTAGACTCGCAGCAGAAACAGGAAATCTCCCTGCCCTATACCCTCCGCGGCGCCGGGGAATTCACCCTGGATTTTGCCCTTCGCCGCGGGCCGGAAGTCTTGTATCAGGCTTCCGTGCCGTTCCGGGTACCTTCCTTATACGACGGTTCCTATGGGTATTTTCTGCAGGAAAATGAGTCGCTGCAGCTCTGGTGGTGTGAATCCACCTATAAAGTCAGCCGCCAGCGGCCGGCCCCCGCGCCGCAATCCCGCAAACCGGTCCAGATAGCCGCCGCACGCGGGGAATACGAGCCGGTGCAGATTGTGCTACGGCCGAAAGAAAATCTGGAAGGGGTGCAACTGGCGGTGGTATCGGAAGATCCGCTCTGGCAGGATGCCTTTCAGCTCAGCCAGGTGTATTACCATTATGTCCATCATGTCACTGATGCTCTCGGCTGTGTGGGCTGGTGGCCGGATGCCCTGCCGGCCTGGAACGAACCCCTGAACCTGAGCGGCGGGGAGAATCAGCCCGGCTGGCTGCTGGTGAAAGTGCCGCGCGACTGCCCGGCGGGGGACCACCAGGTGCAATTGAAAATTCAGGGCCGGGGAATGGAGCCGGTTACGCTGCCGGTTCAGATTCATGTGTATGATTTCGAAATGCCCGCCCGCCCCCATATCGTTTCCGCCTTCGGCCTCGATGCCGGGCCGATTAATCAGTATCATAATCTGCAAACCGCGGAAGAGCAAAGGCAGGTCTGGGATCTCTATCTGCAGTCGTTCCGCGAGCATCGCCTCACGCCGTATAATTTTGCCCCGTATGACCCGATTGGGGTGAAATTTGACTGTACCATCTGGGAAGGCGGCCAGATCGTTTCGGATGATCCTGCCGGCGGCCGGTCCTGCCTGAAGCTGATCGACGAGAATCCCAGCCGGAACGTGGATTGCTCTACCTCC
>JAAYYJ010000506.1 GCA_012515455.1 Oligosphaeraceae bacterium | reverse complement strand
GGTGGGGTGGGACCCACCGCTAGAATCAAGGGCACGGGGCAAAAATTAGTGCTTTGCTCAATTTTTGTCAATGCCATCATCGGCAATTGCATACAAATACCTTGTTCCCGGACAACTGCTTCCCATCAAAGGACCAAGAATCCCAGCCGGACGCGGGTGAGATCAGGTCAGAACCCGCCTTGCAGCCGAGTTAACTCCACTGCCAGCCGCGGGAGCGGGTGCGATCGGGTCAGAACCCGCCTTGCAGCCGGGGTTACTCCACCGCTGGCAGCGGGAGCGGGTGAGCTCGGGTCAGAACCCCCGCCTTGCAGCCGGGTTAACTCCAGCATCAGCTGCTGGAGCGGGTGCGATCGGGTCAGAACCCGCATTTCAGCCGGGTTTACTCCACCGCTGGCCGCGGGAGCGAGTGCGATCGGGTCAGAACCCGCATTTCAGCTGGGCATACTCGATCGCCTGCAGGGTGCAGCTGCTATTTCTCCTTCCGGTGCAGACCAAGTCATTGCCGAGGCCAAGCGAAAATGACGCCTCTGCGGCGACAATCTAGCACCAATCTTCGCACCTTAACTACTTTATTTTCCATGGGGAATGAATTTGTGCCCGCGGAATTGCAGATATGCAGTTGAGTGGCTATAATGATAGCGCAGCAGGAGCAGTACTGGCGGTACCTATGGGTATTCCGTCCCGGCGGCATTGGCACTGGGTGCATGCGCCAGACTCTACAAGTAAAACCCACGCTGCTGCGGTTCTGCTGGGCTGAGGCAATGATAATCAAATACCATCTGAGAGGGCAAAAAATGCTGTTACCAACGGTTGATTTTTGTGGTCTGCGCCTGACCCGGCTGCTGCTGGGAGCCAATCCTTTCGGCGGCTTCAGCCACCAGACTGGCGCCCGTGACGAGGCCATGCGCTCCTACCATACGCCGGAACGGATTCTGGAAACCTGGGAGCGGGCGTGGCAGGCCGGAATCAATACCTTCGTGACCAATAATGAGACCAGGCATGTCATAGAGACTACTGAGAAATATCTGTCCGGCGGCGGGCCGATGCAATGGATTGCCCAGGTTTCCTTCCGTACTTATGACAGCATGGAACAGGCTATTGACCGTGCCGTGGCTATCGGCTGCCGGGCGCTGTATTTCCATGGCGGACTGGTCGACGAGCTGTTCGCCCAACGCGATGAGGCTAGCATCCGGCGCTGGGTCGAATATGGCCAACGCCAGCGCATCCCCGTCGGTGTGGCCGCCCATAACCCGCAGGCGCATGAATGGGTCAATGCTTTGCGGATTGTCGATTTCCACGCCGTGCCGTTCTTCAATTGCGGCAGCGTCCATCACCACGGCGGAGGTGAGAAATTCCAGCTCGAAGATGTGTTTCAGGCCATGGCCCTGATCCGCGCGCTGCCCCGGCCCTGCATCGCCTACAAGATTCTCGGCGCAGGCCGCATCGATCCGGTTATGGGCTTCGATTACGCCCTGCGCAACATCAAGGCCGGCGATGTTATCAACGTGGGCATGAACCGCCTCGACAATGACCGGATGGTGGAGGAAAATGCCGCCCTGGCTGCCCGTCTGCTGGGGGCGGAAAAAGCACCGGCGACCAGACCCTGACCGCTGGCCGCCCGCGCCGGAATGCGGCCCGGGCAGTCAGGATTATCTGCGGGAGCTATTTCCCCTTCTCTTGAGCAATGCCGCTGAAACGCGAGGCGTCGGCGCCGATGTTCTGGCCGTCGCGGCCGCGGCCGCTGGCCGGCGAATCTGGCTTCAGACTGAAATTGCTGCCGGGCTGGTCGGTGAATTGCGGGTCTGCGAAGAGGCTGTGCGCATCAATGCCATAACGGCTGCGGGTCTCTTCCAAATCGGCGGACATATCCTTTTGCATGACATGCCACGGCGCGGACCAGCGTTCGCCGCCACCGCCGAAGCCGTAGATCTTCTGCCTCGGGCAGACCGCCTCTGTATGCCAGTACAGGTTGTAATCGGAGTAGATGCCCGGTCCGTGGGTCCCCGTACTGACCGCAGGCGAGTGGTGGTTGCTGACCACATTCGAGTAGATGTTGTTGTACATCTCAATCTTCGCC
>JAAYYJ010000505.1 GCA_012515455.1 Oligosphaeraceae bacterium | reverse complement strand
AAGGGCTGCTGGCGCAGGCGGAAATCGGGCAGGAAGCTGCCGTCGTCGTCGTCCTGCAGGAAGAGTCGCCGGAAGCCCAGGCGTTGGGCTTCGCCGGCGGCCAGGGCATATTCAGCCGCGCTGACCTTGCGGTCCAGGAACTTGCGGGCATGACATTCCGGCATGGGAGTGAACTGCCGCATCAAGGCCAGGGGCAGGTCGGAGCCGAATTCACGCTGCAGCAGCTGCAGCACTGCCAGGGTGTTCTGAACTTGCCCGGGCAGGAGCAGGTGCCGGACCATTACCCCGCAGGAGGCGGTGATTTCGCCGCTGCTGTCGAAGGGGCGCAGGAAGCCCTTGCGGTCAATCAGCAGACGCAGTGCCGACAGGGCGATTTCCGGGTAATCCGGCCGTCCCAGGCAGCGCCGGGCCAGTTCCGGTTCGGCAAATTTATAGTCTGGCAGGAAGATATCGATATAGCGTGATTGTTCAGCCAGCATCTCAATCTTGCTGAAGCCGGAACTGTTCCAGAGGAACGGCAGTTCACAGCCCTCCTGACGCAGATTCTGGCACAGGAAACGGATATGGGGCCAGAAATGCTCCGGGGTGACGAAATTCAAATTATGGACACCGCTGCGGGCCAGGTCGCGGCAGCGTTCCAGCAGTTCGTCTGGTGAGAGCAGTTCCCCGAGGTGTCCCTGGGAGAGCTGATGGTTCTGGCAGAAGAAACAGCCGCAGGAGCAGCCAGAGAAGAAAATGGTGCCCGAGCCATTCCGGCCGGAAATACAAGGCTCTTCGCCAAAATGCGCACCGATATAGGCGACCCGGCATTGCCATCCTTCAGCACAGAAACCGTTTGCTCCGGTCAGGCGGTTGGCATGGCAGACACGGGGGCACAGGGCGCAGCGCTGATATTGTTGATTATCGAAAGCGATCATGGGCGTGCCTGAGGACAGCTGGCAGTTCGTAACTGCAGTATTGCAAGGCTTGGATGATGTCCTGGTCGGTGGCGCCGGGCGGCAGCCCGAGGGTCGCCTTGAGGGCCTGGCGGAAGGCCGGGCTGGGTTCCTGCTGACGGTATTTTTGCCGCAGCCGGCGGAGCTGCCGGCGCTTGCCCCAGAGCAGGAGCCTCTGCGTGAGCTGGTCTGACCAGTGCCAGGGCAGGATGCCAGCAGTAATCAGCAGCAGCGCAGCCAGCGCCAGCAGCAAGATGGTCGCATCCCACCAGGGCCCTGGCAGTGCCGGCGGCGGCGGCCAGGAATTGGCCGGGGCAGTGGGCGCTGCCAGGCTGGCCGGGGATTCTGCCGGGGATTCTGCCGGGGCGGCATTCGGTCCGGCGGGTGGACCTCCGGCGGGCATTTTCCACGGGTCGAGAAAGAAATCCTGGAAGAAGAATTCGCGGGCCTGTTTGGTGCCGTGGCTGCGGTCCGGTTCCGCAGCGGTCAGCAGCAGTGACAGTCCCAGTGCGCAGATGGTTGCAGTTCGCAGCATAATTTATGGGCAGTATTGACACAAGTCGGCAAAGCGCAGGAGTTTTCCGCCGAAGATATCCAGTGCGCTGCCGACCGTGAAATCGATGCGTCCCTGGCCGGTTTTCCGGATGGTCTCGAGATCATCCAGGCTGCGGATGCCACCGGCATAAGTCACCGGCAGGGGACAGTCCCGGGCCAGCATTTCCACCAGTCCCAAGTCGATGCCGCTCTGCTTGCCTTCGACATCGACCGCGTGAATCAGGAATTCAGAACAGAATGCTGAGAGCTGCTGCAGGGTGCTGCGTTTGAGCAACAAGGAGGTATCATTCTGCCAGCGGTTGCAGGCGACCACATAGTCACCGCCGCGGCGGCGGCAGCTCAAATCCAGGACCAACTGGCCGGGCGGAATCCGGCTGCCTAAGGCCTGCAGCCGGGGCAGAGAGAATTCATGTTCAGGGAAGAGGTATGACGTGATGATGACCTTGGCTGCGCCGGCGGCCAGCCACTCGCCGGCGTTGTCCGGAGTGATGCCGCCGCCGAGCTGCAACCCGCCCGGGTAGGCCGCCAGGGCTTCCCGGGCGGCATCTTCATTGCCCGGACCCAGCATGATGACGTGTCCGCCGGACAACCCAGCCGCACGATACAGACCGGCAAAATAAGCAGGAGACTGGCTGGCCACGAAATTGGTCTGCAGGCTCTTCCCGTTGTCTTGCAGGGAGGAGCCGACAATCTGCTTTACTACGCCGCCATGGAGATCGATGCAGGGTCGGAAGCGCATGGTCAGCAACTCCGCCAGTATTGCTGCAGTTTGTCATTCCGGACAATGCTCAGCGGAGAAAACTGGCCGATCCGGCTGAGGTACTCTGCGACGCTGTACGACTCCGCCCAAAAATTGAACTCCTGGGCCGCGATGACGGCTTCAACGAGGCAGGCGAATTCCAGGAAATTGTTCTCGCGCTGCAGTGGTGCGCATTCACCAGAGGTCGGTTT
>JAAYYJ010000504.1 GCA_012515455.1 Oligosphaeraceae bacterium | reverse complement strand
TTTGCTTTCCTTGAGGATATCGGCGCAGAATATTTTCTTTCCGTTATTGTGTCCGGAGCGCAGCATTGCTTCGGTCAGCAATGCGACCCGGCAGCCGAAAATAAAGGGCACGCGGTTGGCTCTGTTTTTCCCGTACAGCATTTTGACGAAATTATCGCAAGGTGAGTCGGGGTAGTTTTTCGGTTTTCCCAACGGGATATCATTATAGGTGTTCTTTTGGGCATCGAAGAAGATCAGCCGTTTGTCCTGGAACAGGAAGCTGCCTTTGCTGCCGACGATGCGGACATCGTCACTGAAGCCGCCGGGGATGTCGGAGATGATAATAATGCGTCCACTGGCGCCGTTGTTCAGCTCCACATTGAAGGAGCCGTTGTATTCCACTTTGCCTTTTTTGCCGCGGTAGATGCTGTCGATTAACCCTTCTGCGCTGATGGGCAGGGCGTTAAGCATCCAGAGCAGGATGTCCTGGTAATGGCTGCCGGAATCGTTTATTTGTCCGCCGCCGGACAACTCCGGTTCACCCCGCCAGGTTTTTCCATACCAGTCCTGGGCCATATAAATAAAGAAGTGCTTGATTTCTCCGAGGAATCCCTGCTGGATCAGTTCACGGGCCTTCACATATTTCTCTTCGTAATGGCGCTGGTAGTGGACAATGCCGATTTTGCCGCTTTCGTGCATCAGGCGGGTAATCTCCAGGGCGTTGGCGGCCCCGCAGACCATCGGCTTTTCGATCAGGACATGCAGTCCCTTGCTGATGGCGTATTTGACGTGATCGTAGTGCAGGGCGTGCGGGGTAAAGATCCCCACTGCATCCAGGTCATTATCGTCAATCAGGCGACGGTAATCTTGTTCTCCGGTATAGCGGACAAAATCGTATCCCAGGGTACTGGCCAGTTTGTCCAGATTGGGCATTTCCAAGTCTGCGACAGCGGTGATCTGCACCCCCAGCGGGTGCGCAGCCAGGGTCCGAATCCGGTAGGAACCCGCGCCGCCACAGCCGATGGCTCCGAATCTGATTTTGCGTTTGCTGAGCATGGGCATCAATCCTGTTAGGGTTATAACCTCTCTCTGCAGTTACTATATCATGGTTGGTAATGATTGCAATCTTCACTGCCAGAACCAGCCGCGAGTAGCTCTCGGAGAATTATCTTTGGCCGGCTTCAACCGCAAAGATCAGCACTCCCAGCGGATCAGTATTGCCGGCTGCGGCTTGGATGTGCAGGTAATTGAGTCCATGCAGCGGCGGGCGAAGAAACGCGATTGTCTGCAGGGCAGAATCATTGAGGCGAAAAAAACAATCCTGGGGGTCAGAACAGTGCCAAAAAATCTGCAGGACATTTTTTTGGTTCAGGCGTGCCTGCTCTAGTCCGATGCGTCCGCCGGGCTGTAATGGCAAGCTCAGGCAGGCGTATTGCCGGGCGCACACATCAGTTGGGTTCAGCCAGTGGTCATGGAGCAGAAAGAGCACTTCTCCGGCTCCGTATTGGGGCATGAATTCCAGACGCAGGGAACCGCGGGCAGCCATGGGGAAATTCCATACTGCGCCCTGGCGTTCTTCGAGCAGGCGTGGATCGGCGAAGCGTGCCACCTGCAGGCATTCCCGGTAATCGCATGGGCTGGGAACGAGTGCGGCTCCGGGGCGGCGGTTGTAAGCGCAGTGCCCGGTGCCGGCGCCGCGGGTGTTGCCCAAGCGGCTTTTCACATATTGATGCACCGACCAGTCACCCAGGCCGCAGCTGAAATCCTCGCTGCGTTCCTTCTCCAGCAGCCAGTCGGGAGCGAAGATCAGCATCATCCGGCAGAGCGGGTGCTGCCCGCAGGCGACCAGGACTTTGCCGCCCGGCAGTTCGAGCGCCTGCGCCTGGTGAACGCTCCTGTCATTGCTGTCGGCTTTACCGCCAGCCAGGCGGAAATCGGCGGCATTGCGGAGCGGATTCAGCCAGATTTCCCGGAAACCCTGCCAGGTGCGGCCGTGGTCATCCGAAAGCGCGGCATGGAAGACATCGCGGTTGGTGAAGACATCCTCAGACCGGCCCGACAGTTCGCTGTCGTTGAGATATTCTGTCTGCTGGTGTGCGAGCTCTGGCAGGGGCTGGGTAAGATTGCCGAAAAACAGCAGCCGTCCGGAGGAGAGGGTGAGCAGCAGCGGGCTGGTGATGGTGCCATAAAAAGGCGATGGTTCTGCGGCAGTCCAAGTATTGCCGCAGTCATGTGAGAATGACTGGTAGTAGAAATCCATGGCGGTGCGCAAGAGCATCATCAGTTTGCCGTCGGCAAGTTCAGCGACAGTCGGTTCCGGTCCGCAGTCCAGCCAGCGTACGCCCTGATGCGGGGCTGTGACCTCTGGCACCGGCAATGCCGGCAGAGGGACAGTCTGCCAGGAATAACCATCATCGTCGGAGAGCAGCACTGCCGGACAGAGCCGCGATTCTCCGGGGCGGCGTTCCTGCACCGGCAGCACCCAGCGTTTGCGGCGGCGCAAGGGCAAGGGCTGCCGGCAGGCCAAGCCGGAAAGTGGTCCCACGGCGGTTGGGCGGTAATCGCCATCGCAGCCGGTTTGGGAGCGGAAGAGCAGCAGCTGCTGCGAATTGCGGTCTGTGCGCAGGGTGATAAAATCACCGGAATAGGGACTGCTTATGGTTGCGCCAGGGCAATGCGGCGGGGCGGGGAATTTTTCCCAGCTCAGTCCGTAGTCTTGGCTGGCCAGATAGTAATCACTGAGCAGCTCTTGTTCCGATAGGTGGTAATGGCGGATTTCGCCTCCAGGCAGCTGCATCAGTTCGCGGGTGGCATTGACCGGCGGAATGGCGACTGGCCGGGGGGCATAAATTTCTTGCAGCTGCTGCAGGTCGGGGGCCATAATGTCTGCCTTTCAGATAATGCAGGATTACCGGTCCGGGGGTACATTGCTTGATTGGTGACGTACTGAGCAACTCCTGGGCGGCCAAAACCGTACCCCCGGGCGGGTTTGGCGGAGGGGACCTACCATTGCTGCCAATGCACTGCTTCTTCCTGGAAATTGGTGCGGGGCGGTTTTTCCTCGGCGGGCCAGCCGATGGCCAGGCAGGCTATCGGGAGAACGGATGGCGGCAGGTGCCAGAGCTGCTGCAGCCTGTCGATGCGTTCCTGGCGCGGATGCACGCCCAGCCAGCAAGCCCCCAGCCCGAGCTGGCAGGCAGCCAGCAGGATATTCTGGACCGCGGCGGAGCAGTCCTGGAGCAGAAAAGACAACTCTGCGGCGTGGGCCTTGGCCTGGTCGCCGCAGACCACAATGGCCGCTGCGGCCTGGGGCAGAAATTTCCCATTGGGCAGGAACCCGGCGATGGTCTCCAGGGTTGCTTTATCCGTGACTACGATGAATTCCCAGGGATTCTTGGCGCAGGCGGAAGGGGCGGCCATAGCGGCCCGGACCAGCTCGCGCAGGGTCTCAACCGCCACCGGTCGCAGCTGGAATTTTCTGATGCTGCGTCGGGCATAAATAAACTGTAGTCCGGTCTGAGGTTGTGCCAGTGCGGGGGCGGCAGCGCCGTCTCTCATTCTGCGCACCAGATTGGAGGTGGAGAAATTGCCTACGAAGGGCTCAATGCGGATTTGCGCGCCGGCCTGCTGCAGAACGGCATACTCTTCCCGGTCCAGGCTGTCGGGGGTATAATCTCCGCCCTTGACATAGATATCCGGCTGGGCGGCCTGCAGAACTGCGCTCGCTTTGACGCCGGCAAAGATAGTGACCGCGGATACCGCCTCGAGTGCGGCCAGCATGGTGGCGCGGTCCTGGGCGCAGAGCAAGGGCCGGGTCGGCCCTTTCAGCGCCCGGACCGCATCGTCGTCGTTGATGCAGACCAGCAGCGCATCGCCGAGGGCACGGGCCTGCTGCAGATACTGGACATGCCCCGGGTGGAGGAGATCGAATACGCCATTGGTGACCACCAGGCGCTGCCCGTTCTGGCGCAGACCTTGGCGCCAGGCCGGCAGGGCATCCTGGGGGAGAAATTTAGCAGGAGCCATCTTTCTGTTCCTGGGTTGGGGTTAAATGGACCGGACCTGCGCATCTGCCTTGCTCATAGGCTTCACAAGACCAGCGGGCGGTCCAGCATCTGCTCGTACATCTCGATATAAGCGTTGGCAGTATTGGCGTGGTTGTAGAGGGCCGGATTTTCCTGCATGATCCTGCGAATTTGCGCGTTTTTCTCTGGCCGCGGTAGGAAATAAAAATCCATTGCCTGATTCATTGCCCAGTGCAATCCTCTGGAATCGAAAAATTTGAACGAGAATCCGTTGCCGGAGTTCTGCTTTGTATCCAGGGGTTGAACCGTGTCGTGCAGTCCGCCGGTGTCATGCACGATGGGCAGGGTGCCGTAAGCCGGACCGATCATCTGGGGCAGACCGCAGGGTTCGAAGCGTGATGGCATCAGGATGAAATCTGCGGCAGCGTAACCGAGATGCGAGAGTGTGTCATTGAAATCCATCACCGCGACCAGCTGGTGGAAACCGTGCTGGTCGACAATGCTCTTGCAGACGCTTTGGTAGTCTCCGTTGGCGACGAAAGCGAACTGCGGCTGCCGGTCCCAGTTTTGGTGGATGAACTGGTAGAGGATATCAGTCAGCAGCTGGGGGCCCTTCTGGATTGAGTCCAGACGCGAGGGCCAGAAGAACAAAGGCGCGTCAGGAGCAATCTGCAGCCCGACGGCTTTCTGGAAAGCGATTTTATTCAGTCTCTTGCCTGCCTCCTGGGTCTCGCTGGTGTAGTGCGCGGCCAGGGCAGGGTCGCAGGCAGGATTATGGTCCGGGTCGGGTGCATTGAGGATACCTTTGGCGCAGCCTGAGTAGTACTTGTTGGCCATTTCCTGGCGGATGTACCCGGGGATGAACGCGTCATGCACTCCATTGACGATTTCGAGCAGGAACGTCGGACTGACGGTATTGATGAAATGCGCCGCGAAGATGCCGCTGGTCAGCAGGTCCACGGCATTATGCGAGCGCGTCTCCTCATAATTGAGCGGCAATTTTTCAAAGTAGAGATGCTGCCAGAATTCCGCCCCGTCGATGCCGCTGTTCTCAATGTTCTCCAGGGTGGTTTTCTGGGTATGGATATTATGGACGGTGAACAGGCTGGGGATTTTGTGCTGGCGGGCATAACTGGGTATCAGCCCGGTCATCCAGTCATTGCAGTGAATCAAGTCCGGCTGCAGAGCAGGAATGATGTTGTTGATCACTTCCCGCTGGAAAGCCAGGCTGATCTTGATGCTCTCGCCATAGTAGCCGGAGTAGACCTTGTCGCGGTAAAAGAAAATCCGGTCCTGGGCAAAATGCAGGCGTTCCTGGCTCAAGCCGCTTTTGTAGCGCTCGCGCTTCTGCTCAAAATGGTCTGGTGTGCCATGATTGAACAGCCGCCGGTAGTATGGCATGGCGACGTGCACATCCGCGCCCATGGCAAACAAGGCCGCGACCAGTGAGGCCGAGACGTCGGCCAGCCCGCCGGCCTTGGCGGAGTAGTTGTTGGCGGTGCTGGACATCCCGGAAGGAAGGTAGGTGATTTCCGGGGTGACAACCAGAATTTTGGGATTCCGCAGGCGGTGTTTCAATTTTCTGGGCATAGTCCGTCACGCTCCTGATGGATGTGTCTTAGAGCAATCCGGCGCTTTCGGGATATCCGGCGATGATGTTCAGGTTTTGCACTGCCTGTCCGGCGGCGCCCTTGGTCAGGTTGTCGATGGCGCTGCTGATGACCAGGCGATTATTGCGGGGGTCGAAGGCGCAGCCGATTTCGCAGAAGTTGGACATGGTCACATGCTTGGTATCTGCGAGCTGGCCGCGGTCCAGGATGCGGACAAACGGTTCGAAATCATAACTGGCGTGCAGGCATTCCAGGGCTGTATCGGCAGTGCAGGCGTTTTTGGCCTGGAGCAGGAGGCAGGAGTGAATGCCGCGGTTGACCGGTACCAGATGCGGAACAAAATTGATGGCCAGCTGCGGGCAGCCGGCGGCCAGGGCTAGCTCCTGCTCGATTTCCGGCAGATGGCGGTGGCCGGTCACGGAGTAGGGACGCACGCTCTCATTGCATTCCGGGAAAATATACTGCGCGTCCACTTTGCGTCCGGCACCGCTGACACCGCTCATACTGACCACGGTGATGCCAGCCGTATCAACCAGCCCGGACCGCAGCAGGGGTACGGCCGGCAGGAGGATGCTGGTCGGGTAGCAGCCGGGGCAGGCAATCAGGCTGGCGCCCTTGATCTGCCGGCGGTATACTTCCGGCAGGCCATACACGGCCTGCGCCAGCAGCGCCGGCGCAGGGTGGGCGGTTTTATAGTAGTGAGCGTAGATTTCCGGTGAATGGATGCGGAAATCCGCGCTGATGTCGATGACCTTGAGTTTGCGTTCCAGCAACGGTGCGGCAAATTCCGCCGCCAGGCCGTGGGGCAGGGCCAGGAAGGCGACCTCGGCCTTGGCGGCGATGTCATCGATATCCGGCGGGCTGAATTTCAGGCTGGATTCCATATACCGGGGGAAGACGGCGCCGACTGGTCGCCCGGCTTCCTGGCGTGAGGTGATGCAGGTCAGCTCCGCCGCCGGATGGCGGAGGAGCAGCCGCAGTAATTCTTCTCCGGAATAACCGGAAGCCCCGACAATGGCCACACGAGTTTTGCTCATGGTAATTCCTTCTCAATTGCAGCCGGCAAAAAGCAGGCAGGTACGGTCACGAGACGAAAAAAAACCGGACTGGGCAAAAAATTCTGCCTGGTCCGGTGAAAAAGAAAAACCGACTGGCGGTTCTCAGCGCTTGCTGAACTGGAAGCGTTTGCGGGCACCGGGCTGGCCGGGTTTTTTCCGTTCCTTCTCGCGGGAGTCACGGGTCAGCATCCCTGCCGGTTTCAAGGTGGCGCGCAGGGCTTCGTCATTTTTCTCCAATGCCCGGGCGATGCCGTGGCGCAATGCTCCGGCTTGTCCGATGATGCCGCCGCCATCGATATTGGCGAAGATATCGAAATCCGCGCTTTTGCCGGTGAGCACCAGCGGCTGCATAACAAAGCCGCGGACCGCTTCGGTAGTGAAGTACTCTTCGAAAGCACGTTTGTTCACAATGATTTTTCCGCTGCCGGGAAACATCCGCACTCGTGCACTGGCGCATTTACGACGACCGACGGTCAGAATGAGATCTTTGTCTGCTGGCATATTGTCTTTCCTATAAACCCCGGTTTATCTTAGTAAGTTACTTAATTACGAGCACTTCCGCTTTCTGAGCCACGAATTTATGCTCGGGGCCGTCGCCGGCGAACAACTTCAATTTCCCGAACTGGGCGCGGCCCAGCCGGCCTTTGGGCATCATGCCCCAGACGGCGTCGCTGATCAGGCGGGTCGGGTTCTTGGCCCGGACGGTGGCGGCGGTGTAGCGCTTGAGGCCGTCGATATGGCCAGAGTAGTCCTGGTATTCTTTCAGTTCTTCCTTGCGCCCGGTCAGGACCACCTTGTCGGCATTGACGACAACAATGTAATCGCCGCAGTCAAGATGGGGGGTAAAAATCGGTTTGTGCTTGCCGCGCAGCATGTTGGCTATCTGTACCGCCAAGCGTCCCAGGACCAGGCCGTTGGCGTCAATGATGTACCATTTGCGCTCAATTTCGTCTACTTTGGGCAGATAAGTCTTCATCATGGCAAAACTCACTAATAAAAAGGACATGGTTAAATGCTGGTAATGTATGCAGAAATTATAATATAGTTTGCTAAACGCCTTTTGCAAGTCAGAAAAAGTTGAAACGATTTTTTTCCGGTTGTCGGTTTTGCTCTGTAATGCCCGGTTGGGGTGGTTGGGTTTACAGTTCTGGCAGTATGCACCAGCTTTGCATCTGTCTGGCCAGCAGCAGCAGGGTCGCCAGTTCAGTCGCCAGCGGGTCGTTGTGGAAGCTGTATTGTTTCAGGGGGAAATTCTGCATCCTGACCTGCATGCTGCTGGGTCCGGATTCATCCAGGGTCATTTCGGCCTGTCCGAGGGTGGCTTGCAGTTGGAGCGTACCGGCAGGCGATGATGCGAAACTCGGTATGGTCAGTTCGTTGGTGCCGGTCAGCCAGGCGACCAGGTCCTGAATTTGGTATGGTTCCCAAGGTCCGCCCTGCCACTCCCAGGCAGTGACCGTGCCCAGGCAGCCGGATGAGATGATTTCCTGCAGCCGGGCCGCTGCGGTAAAGCCGCGCAGGGAGGCCAGCCAGCAGGCCCGGCAGCGGCGTTTGCGGGCCCTCTGGGCGAGGCTGTGCCGGTGGCGCAGTGTTTCCTGGTCGAGTCCCAGCAGGGCAAAAGACTTCCTGACTGCCAGGAGCTCGTGCAGGCACGCCTGGCGGAGGGGGCCGCCGACCTGCAGGATGGCCAGATCACAGCGCTGCAATTCAGCACTGAAGCAATCTGGTCTGCCAACCATTTGCAGAGCCGGGCAGCGGGTGAAGGGCGGCAGTGGCGTCTGACTGGCGGAATCGTAAAATAAAATGGGGACAAACATCCTGGGTCTCAGAATTTGATGCGGTCCATATTCAGTCCTCTGGCCTTGCGGGCTGGTCCGAGGAGGCAGCAGTTGCTCTGGCCGGCGAATTCCTGCCAGAACGACTCGGCCGCTTCGCGGACGCTGCGGGCGTTCTGGGCCAGCAGTTCCTGATAGCAGCTCCGGCGCCACTGTTCATCTGTGGCGTTGAGGCGTTGCAGGAGTGCGGCCTGGCACAGCTCCCGTGGGCGCCAGGGCAGGAGGTATTTCTTGCTGCAGGCGATGATACCGGCCCGGATATCGTCATCCTGCCAGGTGTTTTCCACTCCGGTCCGGGGCAGGGCGGCAAAGATGTTCATGGTTTGCCGGGGACTGGGGTCGTCGGAGCTGCGCAGGAGCAGGGTGGTGCTCTGGGGGAGGTACTGCGCCTGTACGCCGTAGGCTCCTGATTTCATGCGGATTTCATTCCAGAGATAACCGCAACTGAGCAGATGGGCATAGATGGTCAGCCCGGCGCGGCGCGGATCATCGGCGCCGGGGGCGCGGAAAGCCTGCACGCAGTTGAACACCTCACTGGGCAGGGGCAGGAACTCACGCCGTCCCCATAAGGCTGGGACGCTGTGCGGGTCGGGTTGGAATTCTCCGGTCGGGTGGCAGGGTCCGAATTGGTCCAGGAACACGTTGCTGCTGTTCCAGGCCTGGTCTCCGCCACAAAAAGTGGCCAGTGAAGGTGACTGCCGCCCAAGCCAGCCGGCGAGTTCCTCGAGCTGAGGCAGGAGGACATTATGGAAGCGGCGGAAATTATTTTTACACTTCTGCCACTGGCAGGCAGCCTGCCAGCCATTCCATTGTTCGTCCAGCGAGGCCTTCCAGGACAGTCCGGCGGCAGCCCGGGTGCCGGCCAGATGCTGGCCGCCGTCCTGCAGTTCGGCCAGAATCCGGCTCCAGAACAGCTTCAGGAGTTCCTGCAGGCGTTTGCTCTCCTGGAAGGTTTTGCCGGTCAGCTGCCGTAACAGCAGTGCCAGCGTTTCAGGGAAATGCTCTTCCAGGCCATGCAGGAAGAAATTCAAGGTGCAGGAACGTTTTTCGTCGCGGGGATTGCTGCTGGCCTGCAGTTCGAGAGTGATCTCTGCGGCAGTCTCGGCCATCTTGGCGCCGAGCAGGTCATAGGTCAATCCCTGGCAGCCGAGGTGCGGGAACAGGGCAGTGAAGACGGGGAGGCAAGGGCGGAGATGTCCGGGCAGCACTGACAAATCGAAAGCCAGGGACAGATACGCCACACCATTGCTGCAGACCTCGCCGCGCAGCACGGGCAGACCGTTGGGGCGAGGGTGTTCCGACAGCGGCAGGCAGTGCGGCTCAGGCGGCAGGTCCGCGGTGGTGAGGCGGGGCAGGGTGGCGATGGCCTGGGGAGAATCAGGCTGCTGCTGGAACTGCGCCAGTTTTTGGTTTTCCTGTTTCAATGCCCTCAGCTGCGCTGTGCTTAATGAGTCCCGGTAGGCGGCGAGTTCCTGCTTCTGCTGCTGCTCCTGGCGGGGCAGCAAATCCGGGTCCGGGAGCAGATTCAGCCGCAGCCGGTGGGGATTTTGCAGCAAGTGCCGGCGGATCAGCTGCGGCACCAGGTCCGGCTCAGTGGCCAGGGCCTGGCCCAGCCTGGCCAGCTCCTGCTCCGGGTAAATAAAGGCCATGGGGTCGGCATTGGCAAACCAGGCGGTGAAGACCGTCTCCATGATATCGAGGCAGAATTCCTTGCCGATTTCCCGGTAGCCGAGCAGCATCTGGCGGTATGCTCCCTGGAGCATGGACTGCGGCAGGCCCTGCGCACAGATTTTCTCCAGGCTGTCCAGGACCAATTTTTCCAGCCGGTCCAGGTTTTCCGGGCGGCAGCCCCGCATGGCCAGCAAAAACATGGTCTGGGGACATTCGTCCATGAATCCGGCGCTGGAGATTGCGCTGCAGAGTCCGGACTCCATAATGTCCTTCTGCAGCGGTGCGCCGTGATGTCCGAACAGCAGCAGTTCCAGCAGTTCCATTTGCAGGTGCAAGTAAAGTTCATGCTGGTTGCTGATGGCCCAGGCCAGCGCCAGTGCGCCATCATGGTCGCCGTCTTTGTCCGCCGTAGGCACGAAGGGCACGTTGCGGGTGCGGGGAGTTTTCCAGGTTTTGGGGCTGGTGGGGGGGAGTGGGGCTGGTGCGGGGGCGTAGTCGGGCAAGGCGTTCAGATTGCGGCTCAGGAACGCGAGTTTGTCGCCGGTGGGGATGTTGCCGAGGCAGAGGACCCTGGCCTGATCGGGGCGATAGTGCTGGCGGTAGAAGGCCAGGAACTGTTCGTAGGTGAGCTTGCTGATCTCCTGCGGCGAGCCGCCGGTGTCGAAGGCCAGAGGGGTATCCGGGAACAGATGCCGGTAGACCATACTGTCGAGGATACCATCCAGGCTTTGATAATAACCGCACATTTCATTGTAGACGATGCCATTGCAGAGCAATTCCCGGGTGCAGCCCTTGAGCTCATAATGCCAGCCTTCCTGCTGGAAT